>JAFEBT010000080.1 GCA_018242545.1 Pseudomonadota bacterium | reverse complement strand
TCAATATCTCTTCTCTCTCCTTCTTTGTCAATTTAATTGATGACACGCCCTAAATAGAGAAAAAAAATTATAATTTTTTGATTTCATAAATAAATCATTTTCATAGAAGAAGGGTACCCAATTGGAAAGAAAATTTTCGTTAATGGGTTAGAAGACATTCTGTTATGAAAAAATTTAAGCACACTTTATGGTTTCAAGCTCTTCTGGGGTCATTTCCCAGGGAAACACGATCCAAGCATTAATCTCTCGCACGAAAGTATCGATAAGATGCTTTCCATGGTGTTTCCCATAAAGGGATGCAAAATGAGCACCTGGAAGCATTTTGCGAACAATTTCAACCGTGGCTCCGGTATCAATAAGATCATCAACAACAAGCCAATTCTTTCCACTTTGAAGGGGAAGATTTTTTAAAACAGTAAGGCTTGTTTGTTGATCCGTGACATCATCATAACTTGAAAGACAAACAGTTTCGATGAGTGTGATATTAAGCTCGCGGGCTAAAATTCCTGCAGGAATAAGACCTCCGCGTGTAATGGCAACAAGCCCTTTCCAAGGAAGAGGAGGGAGTTTGTGAGCCAAAGCAAGGGCGTCTTTATGAAAGGCCTCCCACGTAATATAATACTTTTCAGAAGAATGAGGAAGCGTGTTAGGACTGTGCGTCATGAGAGGTGCAGCTTTCAAGTGTTGTGGAGTTTGAAGATTCAGGATCCAAAGCAGATTTACGTTTAGATCTTTGATTTTTGATAAGGTAGTAAATCCCAATACCAAGGCCAATTAAAAGAATTGGCGTGCTAATAATATAAAATTTATAATCCTCAAAAGCTTCAATAAGAGATTGTATGATGTCTGCTAAAACATATCCTACAGAACTGACGATCATTGCCCAGAGGGCAGCCGAAATAACTGTTAAAATTGTATAACGCTTAAAGGAAATATCACTGGCCCCAATAACAATAGGCGTAATGGTTCGTATCCCATATACAAATCGAAAACCCATAATCAGCCAATGGTCATATTTTTTCAATAGAGCAAACGCACGCTCAGATTTCTTTTCAAACATTTTAGAACGGTGGAGAAGCGTTGTTCCACCCACCTTTCCAATACTATAAAGAAGTTGATCATGAATAATGGCGCCAATGAATGAAACTGTCATGACGAGAGGAAGAGAAAAATATCCCATATAAGCAGCAGCGCCAGCAAGAAGAAGAATACTTTCTCCTTCAATGAGAGCTCCAAAAATTAGAACCCAATAACCATAGTCTTGTATAGAAGCGAGAAAAGCATCCACAAGTTTTTTCCTTGTAAAAAATAGGTTTTATCCCAACATGAACCTATTATACATAATACATATTCTTATTAAAGGGTATCTTAAATATGTCACATAAGAGAATTTATTTTTCTTGACAGGGTTTTCTTTCAAGAAGAATAAATCTATTAAAAGAAGGAAGCAACATGCTTAAAGACGTTCTTTATTTTACAAAGTAAGAGGGATTTATGACGTCTTTAATCCGCGTATATTCTTTCAATTAACATGTATAATAAAGTTTAAATTCCAAAGGATTGGGTGTGTGATCAACCTGATGCGCTTCTTTTGCTTTCAGATGAATATATGCATCAATTTGCTCATCTGAAAATACATTTCCCTGAAGAAGAAAGTCTCGATCTTTATCGAGAGCTTGAAGAGCTTCTTTCAAAGAAGAACAAAGGCGTGGAATACTTTTTAATTTTTGAGAATCAAGTTCATAAAGATTAAGATCAAGAGCTTCTTTAGGATGGATTTTCTTTTGAATACCATCAAGTCCTGCCATTAAAAGAGCAGAAAGAGCAAGATAAGGATTTGCAGCAGGGTCCGGAAATCGTGTTTCAATACGGCGTGCTTTAGGGGAGGTGACATGTGGAATGCGGCAAGCCGCAGAACGATTACGTGCTGAATAACCAAGCAAAACGGGTGCTTCATAGCCAGGAATCAAACGTTTGTAACTGTTGGTTGTTGGGTTTGTGAAGGCATTTAAAGCTCTGCCATGATGAAGAATTCCTCCAATATAATAAAGCGCTAAATCGGAGAGTCCTGCATATCCATCCCCCATGAAAAGATTTTTTTCACCTTTAAAAATAGATTGATGAACATGCATGCCAGATCCATTTTCTTCAAAAACGGGTTTTGGCATAAATGTTGCAGTTTTTCCATAACTTAAAGCTGTATTTCTGACGATGGATTTAAACATTTGAAGCCAATCGGCTGTTTGGCAAAGTGTAGAATATTTGAATCCTAATTCATGTTGTGCAGGAGAAACTTCATGATGATGTTTTTCAACAGGGATTCCTGCATTTAAAAGATGTGTCAAGATTTCTGAACGCAGATCATGCGTGCCATCTAAAGGAGTTGCAGAAAAATAAGCAGCTTTTTGAGCTGATCGGTATCCTGAATTAGCTTCTTTAAATTCTTCACCGGAAGAAAAAGGAGATTCCTCAGATTTAATCGCATAAAAACTATTGTAGGGATCAACCTTAAATCGAATGTCATCAAAAATGAAAAATTCAGGTTCTGGACCAAAGTAGGCTTCTGTTCCAAGACCACTTTTAAGAAGAAACATTTCTGCTCTTTGTGCAGTGGATCTTGGATCACGATCATAGGGTGTCAGCGTCATAGGATCATAAACATTACATGTAAAAATTAAAGTGGACTCTGTGGAAAAAACATCAATATATCCTGTCTGTGGATCTGGCATAAGAAGCATGTCCGAATCATGAATTAATTTCCATCCAGGAACTGAAGATCCATCAAACATAAGACCTTCTTTAAAAAGAGAAGAAGAGACTTGAGAAACATGAAGTGTAATGTGTCGCCATTCTCCCAAAAGATCTGTAAACCGAAATCCTACATAGGAAGCCTGTGCATCTTTAATAAATTTTAAAGCTGTCTGGATAGAGTTTGTCATTTTTAACGCTCTTAAAAAAATAAAATGTTTATAGGGCATCATAATCTCTGTTCTTAAAAAAAGTCAAAGGGGTATATGCAATTTTTTTATGACTACCAGAAATAAATTTAATAGATCTTTAAAAAAGGAGTAAGAAAAACAAAGAAAAAGGGGATAGAAAACCTAAGGAACCATCATTGTTTCTTCACCTGGTACTCCAATTGTAATGACGCCTCCCCATTCGCACATTAAAATAGAGGTATTTGATAGGGTTGGCATGTTACTTAAAAGAATTGTAGGTTCTCCAATAATCCAAGGTGAGGTCGTAGCGGGGATACAGGGCATAGGTGTTAAAACTCCCAAGCGTGCAGCAGTCGCAGCTGCAACAATTGGATTTGTGATTGTAAAACACTTTCCAAAGGGTAATATATTTAAAAAAGGAACATGGTCTTGGATATTGGCAGCCGGTTTATTTGTCGTCAGAGTTTGATGAATGGGAAGCGCCATATAAGTACTTGGAGAGGTTCCAAAAGAACATTTACATTTAGCACTCATACATGTTTGATTTGACATGATTTCTTCCTATTAATTATTCTTCTCCTTTTTAAGGTAAAGATATTTTTGATGAGAAGAAAGATTTTTTTTAAAAATCAAAAAATATTAAGAGATTTCATTTTTTATATCCGGCTGATTACCACCCCCCTATATTACACACTCCGTATATATGTGTTATTTATATCGACTATATCATGCTTTATAGAGGAAATGAGTATCTACAATTCAATAAAGTCCTTTGCATCCCATGTGAAGATTTTCTCAGAGAATTAAAACCTAATCATGCGATATGGGCATAATTCTTGTATACTAGACTTATATTTTCGAATTTATGATTCTTGTATATTGAATTTGTACCAGAGCTGTTAAGGGATTAATGAAGGCCCAATAATGGTCCTTTTTAAAAGAAAAAACTCTTTGGTAGAATCAAACCTTTTCTTTTATCGGTTACCTTACACAATTTCCATAAAAGTCTCTGTTTGAAGCCATAAAATCCCAGTTCGAATAAGCGTATTAGGATAAATTTTTTTGAGAAGTTCACCATAAAGCGAAAGTTGAAGTTTATACGCGGGCTTTAAAGAACATGGTGAAAGGGGAACATCTTTATCCGTTTTATAATCGACAATCCAGATTTCATTTTTTCCTAAAATGAGCCGGTCAATTCTTCCTGAAATTTTCTGTCCTTTATGGGTTCCAATCAGAGGAACTTCTCCAAAACTTCCAGGACCAAAAAGAAAAGAAAATTCTGGTTTTTTAAGAATTCTAAGGGCTGTTTGAATTAATTTTGAAACAAGGTCCTTTTCTTGAAGATCACTCTTTTTTATAAGTAAATGAGCTACATTTTCATGCGAATTTGAAGGGTAAAAAGGTAATTTTTCAAGAAGAAAATGAAGAATACGTCCATACTCTAAGGTGGACTCTAGGAAAGAAGGAGCTCTATCTGACTCCTCAAGCTGTGAGGGAAAAAGTGTTTTTATGAGAAGCGTTTCCGTGGGAGCAGGTTTAAAAATCCAGGATGGGAGATCAGAAAAAGAGACAACTGGTTTTTGGTGCAGATTTAGACAGGAAGAATGATCTTTTTCTTCTTTCTTCTTTCTCTCAAAAGAAATCTGAGAAGACTTATAAAGATATCCTTCTCCAGACCATGCATTTTGATTTCCTTCAAGGAAATGAAAAGATTTGGGCTTTCCAAGCTCTTGAAGTGCCTTTTGAGCCATTGAATACCAAGAATTCAAGGGTAATTGTGTCGTTGAGCTTCCAAGATATCCTGCAAGAATTAAGTGATCTTGTGCGCGCGTGAGCGCAACATAGAAAAGTCTCCGATATTCCTCGAGAATTTTATCGTAAGCTTGATCTAAAATCTCTTCTATATATTTCGGTCTAAATTCTTTAGGAGGGATAAAAAGGGGCGTTTGATCTTTTACATAAAGAGAAAATCCTGAGAAAGAAAGAGGCAGAGAAGAGGTATCAGGAAGAATAACGAGCGGGGCTTCAAGACCTTTAGAGCCATGAATGGTCATAATCCGAATAGAAGAAAATGATTGGCTTTCAAGGTCTCGTTTTACCACAAGAGAGGTGGTTTGAAACCAATGAATACATTGATAAAGGCTAAAGCCTTTAAGGCGATCAAGATCATAAAGAATCGTTAGAAATTCGTCTAATAAATCTTGTACATCCCCCCCAAATCGAGACAGAAGAAGAGAGCGTCCCTCATATTTTGTTAAAAGAAGATTAAAAAAATCAAAAGGAGACGTTTTTTCAGAAAGTTCTTTGATTTCCGTAAGCTTCTGAACAGTTTTTTTTAATTTTGGTGTGCAGTCTTGATGTTTTTTTAATGTTTCAAAAAGTGTTTCTGTGCGCCCAAAACAAAGTTGGAAAAGATCTTCTTCACAAAAGTCGAAGAACGGTCCTTTTAGAGAGGTTGCAAGGCTTAAATCATCAAAAGGAGACAAGCTCCAAGCTGCAAGTATTAAAAGATCTTGAATGCTTAGATGATCTTTTAAAAGAATGCGATCTCTTCCATTAACGGGAATACCTTTATTTTTTAAAAAATAGGTCAGTTCGTCAATAAGGCGGCTTCGTTTTCGTACAAGGATTAAAATATCCCCATAAGAAAGGGGCTTTTGTGTCGAAGGCAAGGGGTCTGCCTCTTGGCATCGTTTTTGAATTTCTGTGGCAATCGTTTGAGCGAGGATACGTTCAGGAGGAGATATTTGTTTAGGAGCTTCTTTAAAATCTGATCCCTCTTCTTGTGAAGAAAGAGGTCTTAAGAGAGGCCACAGCTCAACAGAGCCAGGATGTCCATGTCTCCAAATTTCATGAGAGATTTCTTCTTGAGAGAAAGAAACACCACGCAAAGAATCTGGGTCTTTGAAGACTGTATCAACAGTTTTTAAAACAGCTTCCGTCGAGCGGTAGGAAAGGCTCAACGCATGGGCATGCCAAGATTCATTTTTTTCAAGAGCCTGCCTTTTAAAAAAGGAATTTTTTTCTTTAAAGAGTAAAGGGTTGGCCCCTTGAAAGCTATAAATGGATTGCTTTTCATCTCCGACAACAAAAAGAGTTTTTGGAGAAAGAGGAGAAGAGTGATTTTCTTTAAGATGCGTTAAAAGAAGCGTTAATATCTCCCATTGAAGAGAATTTGTATCTTGAGCTTCATCCAACAAAATGTGATCAATTCCCGTATCAAGTTTATAAAAAACCCAAGGTGCCTTATGGGGATCTTTTAGAAGATTACATGTTTTAAGAAGAAGATCCGTATAATCAAGCGTATTTTTTGAAAATTTGTAGTTTTGATATTCTTTGAGAACACAGGAAGAGAGGATATAAAAAGCATGATTAAAGGATAAAAATAAAAGGGTGCGATACTGTTCTTCAATATTGAGAAGACGAATTTGTTCTTTAAGAAGAGCATCAAAAAGGACAGGATATTTTTCTTGGAGGGCTTTTTTAAGAATATTTTTACGTGGTCCTTTTTCAAGCGTTAAAAAAAGATCTCGATATTGAGAATAAAGGGCTTTTTTTTGCCCGTTTTCTTGTGTCAGAAACTCTTCTAGAAAGAGCCCTTTTTCTTGTGAAGAAAGCGTCTCTCCGTCGCATAAAAGACGGCTATATAAAACGAGTGATTCCTTTGGAAGCTCGGGGGGATTTAAAGATTTTTCAAGAAAAGAATCGGCAGATTCTGGAGACTTATTTTGAAATTCATAAGATGTTAAAAACGTCTCAAGAATAGGAATTTGATTTAAAATTTTTTCTAACATTTCTTCAAAAGAAGAAGAAGAAAAAAAAGGAAGAAGAGTCTCTAAGGATTCTTTTAAAGAAAAATTGCTGTTTCCTAAAAAAAGAAGAGAGGACGTTAAATTTTTAATAAATATTTGTCTTTCTTCTTCATCTGCAATGGAAAAATAAGGTGGAATATCTCCTTCCATGGGGAATTGTTCTAAAAGGCTATGACAGAAAGAATGAAAAGTTTGTATTTTCAAATCAAAGCTTTTTCTAAGAAGATTCCTTGCGCGTTCAATATCCGAGGAAGCAGGAGCTCTTCCCATAAGATATTCAATTTGTTGTATAAGAGAAGCTTCATCCATATAGACCCAAGTGCTGAGTGTCTTTAAAATTCGAGCTTCCATTTCAGCAGCAGCGGCTTTTGTATACGTTAAACATAAAAGACGATGGGGAGAAACGCCGTCGATCAAAAAAGATAAAACGCGATCGGTTAGAATTTTTGTTTTTCCTGAGCCAGCTGAGGCTTCAACCCAAAGGCTTGCTGTAAGATTTAATGGTGGAAAAGGATGAGAGGGATTAGATTTCATGAGAAAATTTAAGAGAAGAACTTAATCATTGTGATAAGGAGAGAAACAAAAGACCATTGTTTAATTTGATGAAAAGAAGATGTTTTTTTATTTTTTTATAGAAAAGTTTATATTGAGGCGCTCGAAAACTCTTTTCTTTAGGGAAGAGATGAAAGCACCGCTTTTAAAGCAGATTGAAAGTTTTGTATCATACTCTCGGAAAATAAAAAATGATATTCTTTGT
>JAFEBT010000079.1 GCA_018242545.1 Pseudomonadota bacterium | reverse complement strand
ATATCTCTTTTCTTTTTAAAAGTATATTTGTTATTTTAATTTATGGAAATAGTATAATATATTTATAAGATTATTAGGTTAAGCATAGATAGATTTAGGATAATTCTTTATATATTTTTTGGATCTCTCATAACCCTAAAAGGAATATATTCCCCAAAAGTTGGATTTTTAGGGAACATACTCCCTAAAAATCATTTTCCCAGATTTCTTCATTCCATAAAGCTTTTAAAAATTCTTCAACTGGCCAAATTACAATTTCTTTCTCTTTTTCTTTCATTAGAGCTCTTGCATAACTGAAAATAAAAGTGCAAAGAAAATCCATATTAAAAGGAAAAATATGGAGGAAGGATGGCATACGAAAGAATAAAGGAATATAAAGAGGAAGAATTTCGAAGGCTTACTGGGGTAAAAAAAGCCTTTAACAAGATGCTCGAAATTCTGAAAGAACCTGAAAACAAGAAGAAATCTAAAGGAGGAAAGCAAAATAAGCAGAGTATGGAAGAGATAGATTGCTTATGGCCCTAGAGTATTTAAGAGAGTACCGAACGTATTTTCATGTTGCCGGATCTTATGGAATTTCTGAAAGTGCTTGTTATCGAAACATAAAGTGGATAGAAGATAGTGTGCTGTAGATGCATAGAAATAGGTGGTCAAGAAAAGGCTTAAAATTATGTGCTTAAAAGCTTTATAAAAGATGAAGGTAGGCCCTTCGGAGTCGGCTTCCAGGAGCAGGCTTCAAACCACCATAAGGGGCACTTATAAAGAGTAAGTGTCTTGAACGTTATGGAAAAGTCAGAAATAAAATCTGGCAGGTAAGGATTAGCAAGCCGAATAAAACTGAACCTTTGTTGACGCGTCGTTAGCCATAGAATGGCATCAAATATAACTGGGATCTTAATTCTTGAGTTTCGAAAGAAGTCTAATAAAAAACTGCTCCTTTTTTATTTTTAGAAATTTTCAAAATGTTCAAAATATGAATTTGTGCTTCTAAGTATCCTTGTTCTGCTGCTCTGGTAAAAAGCTCTAGAGCTTTTTTATTGTCCTGAATGACATCTTCCCCCTTTTCATATTTAAGTCCCAGAATGAATTGAGCAATAGCATCTCCCTGGTTGGCAGCTTTCATATAAAGTTCAAGAGCTTTTTGTGTATCCTGGTTAACGCCAACTCCTTCTTCATACATAATCCCAAGATTACATTGAGCTTTTGGATATCCTTGATTGGCAGCCTTTGTATATAACTCAAATGCTTTTTGTTTATTTTGAATAACACCTTCTCCAGTTTCGTACATAACGCCCAGATTAAATTGAGCCTGTTCGTATCCAAGCTCAGCGGCTTTAGTCCAGAGCTCTATCGCTTTTTCAGTATCTTTAGAAACTTTTTCTCCCTTATAGTACATAACTCCTAAACTATATTGAGCTTGTGCATCTCCTTCTGCAGCTGCCTGTTTATAAAACCCAATATCTTTTTCTGCCTTTAGAACACTCTCTTTTTCATTTTTAAAATTTTCAAGAGACCCTAACGCACGTTTTAACTGAGATTCACTGAAGGCAAAGACACCCGCACATAAGATCAAACTTAAAAGCAATTTTTTAATCAAGCATACTCCTCTAATTCAAAAAAATATTTCTCTTCATCCGTCATGCAAACTCTGTCATTAAACTCTCTGGAACATCTCCATTATCAGAAACCATCTGAACGTCATCATTATCTTCTAATGTGTCCATGTAAAAAAGATTACTCTAAAAAAGATATAGAGGGAGATTAACAACAGCCTTGATGAGCGGCAAGATATTCTTGAAGTTTATGAATCGGCAGATGAACTAGATCTTTTGACATTTCTTTGATGACCTTTTCGGAAGTTTTTTTTGAAAACTCTTCTCGTAAAACACCTAAAATTTTAGAAGGAGCGATGACAACAAGTTGATCAAAAACGCTCTTTGGATCATTCAAATAATCGGCAGCTTTTTTGGCAAAAAGTTCTTTCTGATAATCATGCCAATCATGTCTTGGTTGAAAGGCATGGCGTGTTTCAGAGCCAAGATTGAAGCCCCCACGGCCTGGCTTATCTGTGCCATGTTCATGGGTCAACGGAGGGTCTTGAAAATCTTCATGGACCATAATAGGAATAGCATCTTTAGCAGAAATATCTGAAATATAAATATGATCTCCATCCATAACAAGGGCCCAAGTTACTAAAGAGCGTGCCTTCATAAAAGTCTCCTAAAATGTTTAATTTTCGTTATTTCTTCTTATATCATACCTGAATTTAGAAGGTTTTCAATGCCTGTTCTTATATTATGTTAAAGATTTTTTTAGGAGGGAAGTCTCTTCTTTTCGGTAAAGACTGCCGAGCCATCTCAGAAAAAAGCTCGGCAGAAATTTTTAAGATTTTTGTTTTTTAAAATAATCAGAAACACCCTCAGCCGTTGCTTTTAAAGCAGCTTTATCTTTCTGCCAGTTTGCAGGACAGACTTCACCATGTTGTTCAACGTGTTGAAGAGCTTCTAGCATTCTAAGCGCCTCATCAACATTGCGTCCAAGGGGAAGATCGTTGACAACCTGATGGCGAACAATGCCCTCTTTGTCAATTAAGAACAGACCACGATAGGCAATGCCATCTTTATGAAGAACATCATAGGCTTCTGCGATTTTGCCTCCTAAGTCGGAGATGATAGGATACTCAATACCTTCGATTCCTCCTTTTTCTCTAGGAGTATCAAGCCAAGCTTTGTGAGAAAAATGACTATCAACGCTACATCCTAAAACAACGGCATTTTTTTTCTTAAATTCTGCAAGGCGATCCTGAAATGCATGGAGCTCTGTGGGACATACAAAAGTAAAATCAAGGGGGTAAAAAAACAAGATAACATATTTTCCTCGATAGTCTTCAAGATTTAACTCTTTAAAAGTTCCGGAATCGACTGAGTGTGCTTTAAATAAAGGGGCTGGTTGGCCAACAAGAACAGACATGAAAAATCTCCTTTTTGGGACTCTATTTAAAAGATCTTTAAAAATTTTTTTAAAGATCTTATTTTTGAATAACAGCACTTTAAAGCTGAATAGGATTTAATTGCAAGAGGGCTTAAAGGAATTATTTAAAAAGGATTCTATTTAAAAGCTCTAAAAAAGAGAAGTTCTTTACTTCTTAGGTGGTTTTGATTAAGTATATTAAGGGAAGTATACTTCTTTTTAAACAGAAGCTCTTTTTTGTATCTTAAAGAAAGATAAAAACAAATATGTTTAAGAAATTCCCCCCTTCTTTTTTTTCAGATCATAATGATGGGAAGAAAGAAGATCGTTTGTCTCAATCTGTCACGCCATGGCGACTAACAGTTTCACCTGTTCCAAGCTTTTTGTTAAGACCACAATCTAAAATCGAAAAGGGAAAAAAAGAAACGGTTTTAAAAAAAGAAGAGAAAGACTCTTTAAAAAAGCAAGATTCTAAAAAAGATACCTTGCGTGTAAATTCAGAACTGCCACGAATTTATCTTACGGATCAAGAAAAAAAAATATTTGGGAAAAAATCTCCCTATGACATACAAAATACAAACGAAAGGTATGTTTTTACCATGACAAAATTTTCATTTTGGACCGTTCTTGGAAGTCTTCTTATTTTAGGAATTTTATTCTTTTTTTGTGGGTTCGGACTTGCCCTTTATTTAATGACTTCTTCTCCTTCTTTTTTAGCAAAAATTGAACATAAAATATCTTGGAAAGGCAAGAATCTGGAAGAAGTTTTAGAAAAAAAAATGGACTCTCATGAGCAACATACAACAAAAAATCCTGAGAAAACAACGACACCTGCTGCAGCTCAAGAACCTCTTATTATGGCGCGTGTTGCGTCTATGCAAAACACTTCTTCCCCTTCGCACGCTCCCCTTCCTATCTCCGAGCCTGCTCCTGAGGGGATGCCTTCTTCAGAAAAAGTGTCGCATAAAGAGCCTACGCCAGCGACTTCTTCAAGTTCGTCTCTTTCTTCTTCCCCTTTAAAAAAATCACCTCTTTTGTCTTCTGCTTTAAAAAATGCACCCCAAGAACTTTCTTCGTATAGCCTAGAATATGGGGCTTTTGTAACGCGTGCAGATGCTCTTAAGCGTGTGGATGAGTTGACTCAAAAAGGATACCATCCTATTGTTGTGCGCATAAAGGGTGCTTTGCATACGGTTTCCTTTTCTGTTCGATGTGGTGAATATTCTACGCGTGAAAGTGCTGTAAAAGATCTGCAACATGCTGATAAAGAATTTGGACCAAGGGTTGTTCGTAATAGTTCTGAAGCGACGGTTGTTTATCCTTAAGAGATAGAAAAGTACAAAAGGATATAAAATAAATGAGATTAGGACAAAATTTAAAAAGACAAATCCATTGGTTTGGAAAGTTATTAAGTCTTTTTTTAATTCTTATTCAAGGAGCTTGTTCAGAAAGTCCTCCTCCTCCTGTTCCGCAAGTTTTTCTTGAAAAAGTCTACGTTACCATTGATCCAAAAGCAAATTTAGATACAGCCGTTGCAATGGATCTTTTAATTGTATATGAGGATGGACTTGTCGATACTCTTTTTAAAATGTCAGCTTTGAATTATTTTGAAAATAAGGAGCAAATTTTAAGAGATAACCCAGGCCAAATTGATGTGTGGAGTTGGGAGGTCGTGCCAGGTCAAGTTATCGCCCCCCGGCCTATTGTGATGTCTCAACCTATCCCAAGGGGAGGCGTTGTGTTTGCGAATTATCTGACACCAGGAGACCATCGTGTACGGCTTGGAAAAGAGTTGGTTGTTCAAATAAAATTGCTTCCCAAAGATCTTTTTGTCTCTCCTATTTTAGGAGAGATGGAAGATGAGGATTAGACCTTGCTAAAAATGCTTCTAGAGAAAGAATTATGACATGAAAATTTATTTTTTATACACGGCTCGCTTTATTTTACTCACTGGTGTGAGTAGTTTCTCTCTCCTTATAATGGGATGCGTTCCTGTGGCCCTTTTAGGCGTAGCTGGAACCAGCACGGATATTGCAACACAAGAAAGAGGTATTTCTGGAACGTTTAATGATACTGATATCCGAGCTCAAATCAATCATCTTTGGTTTAAGAAGAGTGTTGATCTTTATTCTCATATTCTTCTTTCTGTCCAAGATGGATATGTTTTGTTAACAGGAAGTGTTGCAAATGAAGATGACCGACTTGAGGCTGTAAAACTTGCTTGGCAAGCAACGGGTGTTAAAGATGTCTATAATGAAATTAAAATAGGTGCTCCACAAACAGTTGGAGAAGGACTCGAGGATACCTGGATTTCAACAAAAGTGAGATCCAATTTAATTTTTGATGAGAGTGTCCACTCAACAAATTATAGTGTGACAACATTTGATGGCGTTGTTTACCTTATGGGAATTGCTCAAAATCAACAAGAACTTGATGCAGCCATCGCTATTGTAAAGGATATTCGAGGTGTTAAGAACGTTGTAAGCCATGTCCATCTCAAAAAGCCCGATGAAGCATTAAAAACCGAGGAACAAGAAGGTGCATATGCACCTCCGGCCTCTTCTCAAATGCAAGAAGCAGATAATAACACGCTTGATATGTCACAAGAAGCGTATCCTGATGTTTCTGCTCCGTCCGCTCCTTCTTCTGGGATTCAAGAAGAAAAGTTAGAATCACCTCTTTAGGATGATTTTGTAATATGAAACAGCGTGTTGCGATTCAGGCTGATCTTCTCGAAACTTTGAGTTTTGAAACAGATACGTCCTTGAGGATAGCTTATGCGGCTCAAAAGCGCGGATATCAAGTTTTTTTTTATACGCCGCAAGATTTATCTCTCAGGTCCTCTTCCAAGATGTCTCCTTCTGTTCAAGCTCGGGGAAGATGGTTAAAGTTTCAAGGAAGCTTCTTTGAAAAATCTTACACTGTTTCTGAAGAAGAGGCGCTTCATCTTTCAGAAGCTTCTGTGGTGCTTATTCGGCAAAATCCTCCCGTTGATATGGCCTATCTTACAACAACATACCTTTTAGAATATCTACCACCTTCTGTTTTTGTCATAAATTGCCCAAAAGCCATTCGAGATTGTCCAGAAAAAATCTTTCCGCTTAGTTTTCCTAATTTATTTCCGCCCACCTTGATTAGCCGGGATATTTTAGAGATTAAGGACTTTCTAAAAACGCATCAGAAAATAATTGTCAAACCTCTTTATAAATATGGAGGGCAAGGGATTTCCTTATTGGAAGAAGGAAAAGACATAAATTCTTTTTTAAGATCTTTATTTGAAAAGGAGCAAGAGCCCTTTATGTTTCAAAAATATCTTCCAGAAATTAATATTGGAGATAAGCGCCTGCTTTTAGTGGGTGGAGAGGCGATTGGAATGCATCTCCGTGTTCCTCCAAAAGGATCTTATTTAGCCAATACATTTCAAGGAGGAAAGGTCGAGAAAGCATCTTATACAGAACGGGACCTCGAAATTATTGAAACTTTGAAAGGTCCTTTATGTGAAAAAGGACTTTTCTTTGTGGGTGTTGATATTATCGGAAACTTTGTGACAGAGATTAACACCACATCTCCAACAGGATTTTCATATTATAATCAACTTGAAAATACCTGCCTTGAAGATATTTTTTGGGATAAGGTTGAATCGCTTATTTTCTCAGCTTGATTTTTTATGAAAACCTCTGAAGGGAATTGTGCTTTATAAAGATGGTTTTTCTTCTTTTATAATTTTTTTAACATCTTCAGCTGTTAAGTTTGTTGCTTGAGAGATCGTCTCCAGATTTAACCCAATTTTGAAGAGTTTTTGAGCGATTTCAATTTTTTCTTCTCTCTTTCCCAGAACTATTCCTTCTCTCTTTCCCTCGGCTCTTCCTTCTTCTTTTCCTTTAGCCTCATATTTTTTAAGCGTATTTGCCTCTACCCTGAGCCATTTGAGGTGCCCTTCATAGATTTCTCTTTCTTCTTCCCCAAAATTCATGACTTCCAAAACAGTCAGAGCTTTTTTAAGTTCTTCGTTGTCAAGTTCTGGAGGTAAATGATTTTTGTTTAATAAGTCATGCCGTGTTAAAAAAGTGACCCATATATCTAAAGCGTTTTTAACTTTCGCAACAATGTCTTTCAATTCTTCCCGAGGATTCTCTGAAAATTTCTTGAGTTCTATCGTATGAAGTTCCAAATCTTTAAAATAAGGAAGCCCGCTTTCTTTTTCTTTCACATGAAAGACATTATGGTATTTTTTGACGGAAGGGATTGAAGTAAAATTAAGAATATGGATGCCAATGGCTTTAGAGAGACTTGAATAGTCCTCTTTGACCTGAAGTTGCTCTGTATAAAGTTTTGCCCAATAATAAAGAGCCCTTTTATCATAATCAGCCTCATCACTAATCTGAATTTCAATATTAAATCTTTTTCCATCAATTCCTTCGGCCTTAATATCCAAAATAGAGAGTTTATCTTTCTTAAAGTTTTTTGGATTATAGGGATTCAAGAGCTTCACATCGCTGACTTTATCTTCTTCTTCCACAATAGAGTTAATGAGAGAAATAAGGAGATCCTTGTTTTCTTCAACGCCAAAGATTTTTTTGAAGAGTAAGGGGCTCCAGAGCATACTCATCTCTCAAGCCCCTCCTCGAAGAA
>JAFEBT010000078.1 GCA_018242545.1 Pseudomonadota bacterium | reverse complement strand
CCTTTCTCATTTCAAAATATTATGACATTTATCTATCTATATGTAAACACTCTCAGAAAAAGATCTTAATATCTTTTAAGAGCCTGATATAAATCAATAATGTGTTAAAATCAAAAAAATCTAAAGCACCTTGACAGTTTTGACCAAGACTGTCAAAGTATTGGAGGCAGAGGATATTCTCTCTAAGTTAATTTAACCATCATAATCGTCATATCATATGGAAAAAAACCGACAAAAAATCGCTGGTGTTGCTTGTTTGACACTTGCTTTTGGCATTTCCATGTCGCATTTGATTCTTATTTCTTCTGAAATGAAACCAATTGTGGCACCTTCCTATATGGCTTCTCTTCCCTCTTTACCCGAAAAACAACCTCTTCTTCCTCCCCCTCTTCAACTCCCTGAAATATCCTCCTCTTCTTCTTCAGAACCCCTTATTGCATCCCTTGACTGCCCTAAACAAGAAGATATGCAGGCTCAAGATGTCCCCGCCCCTAAAATTAAAAAAGAAACATTACAAATCAGTCGCGGAGAGACTCTTCTTGCGCTTTTAACAGGTGCTGGAATTAATAAATCAGAAGTACAACAAGCTCTTGCGGCTTTAAAACCTGTTTATAACACAAAAACTCTTAAAGCTGGCCAAGACATTAATATTAAATGTAAACATCATCCAGACCAATCTGTTGAACTTGTCGAACTTAGTTTTTATCCGGATCTTGGTAAAAACGTCTCTCTTGCTCTCAATAAAGATGGAAAATTTAAGGCAACGGCATTAGAAACGCCTGTAAAAAAAGAATTGAAGAAGATATCTTTTAAAATTCAGTCAACGCTTCTTGCAAGCGCGACGGCAAAAGGTATCCCCTCGCGTGTCATCACGCCTCTTATTCGTGCTTTCAGTTATGATATTGATTTTCAACGTGATATTAAAAAAGGCGATAGCTTTTCGGTTGTTTTCGAGCGTCATTATGATCCACAATCCGGCCGTGACCGCGTTGGAGATGTTCTTTATGCTCAAATTGTTCCTTCAAAGAAAAAGCCCGTCCAGCTTTACCGTTTTGCAGAAAATGGAAAAGTCTCTTTTTATAATGAGCATGGGGCCAGCATTCGAAAATCGCTTATGAAAACACCGATCAATGGTGCACGTGTTCAATCAGGGTTTGGAAATCGTCGTCATCCTATCTTAGGATATACAAAAAAGCATGAGGGCGTTGATTTTAGTGCCCCAATGGGAACTCTTGTTTTTGCAGCGGGAGGCGGGGAAGTTCTAAAAGCGTGTCGAAGTGGAGGGCTTGGAAATATTGTTAAAATTAGGCACAATAAAGAATATTCAACGGTTTATGCTCATCTGAGTAAATTTGCCAAAGGCATTCGTCCAGGTGTTAAGATCGCTCAAGGGGCCCCTATTGGATATGTGGGACAAACGGGACAGGCAACAGGACCCCATCTTCATTTTGAAGTACACAAAAACGGAACCAAAATTAATCCAATGTTAGCGGCCAATCTTTCTTCTGGAAAACTTGAAGGAAAAGCTCTGCAGAAATTCTTAGCCGCTAAAAAATCAATTGATCATCAAATGGCTAAACTTTCTGAAAGTGCGCGCTTTGCTCTAAATACACGTGATGAAGATCAATCTTAAAAATACCTATGATCTTTCTTTGATGATCGGCCTATGCATTATACTTTACAAATTGTGAATATTTTTTATAAATTATAAAAAATTCACCGAGACTTTTTAAATTAAAACGCACTTCAACATATTTACAATTATCTTAGGAGGCCTTAATGCTAAAAAGAATTTTAAATTTAGGAATGCTTACATATTTGATTTTTCAAATAAATTTCATTCTTACAAACTCTGTCTCTCTTGCGGCCTTAGAACAGAACATTGCTATCTCCTCTCCGTCTGATTCTTTTAAACCAGAAGATAAAAATTCAGTTTTGAAACTTGCAGAAACTTACACCCAATTTCAACATGATTTTGGACAAGATGTTCCAAAGGATTTTAACGCCATTTCTGAAACACTCTTCTTACCTATATTTAAGAAAATAGCAAATGGAGAAGAATTGGTCTCAGATAGATCAAAACTTCTTAATCAATTAAAAGGCGTAAGAGATTTCGCAGGAAAGTGGACAATTGAATCCAAAGAAATCATTCCTTCAAAAGATAATACAAAATGCACCCTTCATTATCTTCTTCATTCAGAAAAAGCTGGAGATTTTGAAGTCATTGCCATTTTAAGGGCCTCAAAAGGTAAAATTGGGCAGATAGAAGAAGTTTATTACAAAAAGAAATAAGCATATAAAGACTGGAAAGGCTAAGAAAAAACTATTATATAATATAAAAATTCATTCTTGTTCTAATCCAAATGCTTTTATTTGACGATAGCGCCACATAAAAAGAGGAATCCCTGTGGCTGTAAACATTCCTGAGATACAAAGCGTTTTTAAAGGTGTTTCATAAAGAACCCACGCACAAAATAAAAGAGCAATCCCCCCATAAATATAAACAAAAAACGTTCTTTTTTGATGACGTGGAAGAAGTTTAAAGAAAGCAAAACAACAGATAAGATAAACAAAAAGGAAAGCTGTTACAGAAAAATCAAGAATTACATTCATTTGACGTGCTAGATTTTCTTGGGCGGTTAACACTAAAAGCGGAATAATTCCTAAAAAGCTGATTAAAAGACTATAATAAGGGGCATCTTTTTTATTCTTTTTGCCAAAAAAACTTGGAAGAAGTCCATCTTGTGCAAGGCCACTCGAAATTTGTCCGCTAGCTAATACCCAGGCATTTATGGTTCCAATGCAAACAACTGAAGCAATTCCCGAAATAATTAAATGCCAATTTCCACCAAATATTTTTTGAGCTGCATCTCCATAAGGTGCTGCCGAATTCATAAGTTCATTTCCTGGTACAACCCCCATAATCCCAAGACTGTTTAGAAAATATAAAATTGCAACGCAAATTGTTCCTAAGACAATTGCCCGCGGTATTGTTTTGGAAGGATTTTCAACAGAACCTGCTGGCGTTGTTGCAGATTCTACACCAATAAAAGCCCATAAAGTTAATAAAGTTACAGCACTCAAAGAGTGGGAAAGTGAAGAAAATGAGGTGGGCAATTCGGTTATAAAACACTCTTTATTAAAAATAAAAAAGGCCATAAGGGGCATAATAATTAAAGGAATAATTTTAAGCATCGTTAAAAAAAATTCAACTTGTCCTGCCGTCTTTACGCCCCTAAGATTTAAAAGCGTAATAATGAGAATTAATCCAATTTCAAGACCTAAATTAACGGAAGACGAATGAATACCTATAACAGCTGTTAAATAACCAATACTTGCAACAATGACAACAGTCGTGCTTACCCAAGAAATAACCCAATAAGTCCATCCTGTAAAAAATGCAAAAACAGGACCAAATGCCTTATTAACATAGACATGAGGACCTCCTGTTTGAGGTAACCAAGAACAGAGTTTTCCAAATACCAAAGCAAGAGCAATCGCTCCAGTCCCTGAAATCACCCATCCCATTAATCCTAAGAAGCCATAAGGAGCAAGATTGGCGGGCAACATAAAAACGCCCGACCCAATTTGACTTCCGGTAACAAGAGCAAAGACAGACCAAAAACCAATTTTACGCGACATCAAATCACCTTTAAAACCCGATATACCGATTTCAAGAAATTGCTTTAAAAGTATTTCCCCAAAATTTCATAATAACTCAATAGATCTATTGTGAATCTACTTCTTTCATACACTTAAGAACACAAACGCCACATACGCTTGGATTGCTTTTCTCATTTGTCTCTTTTTCTTTAACAGGACTACATTTACAGCGATGAGTGCGACATTCTTTTAAAGCTTGCTGATGCTGAATATCTGAAACGTTTGCCTGCTCAGGAAGGGTCCCATAAGCTCCTGCATTCAAAACAACACTTAAAAAAATTATTAATGTTCCAAAATAGCCCATCATTCGAAAACTTTCTAAATTCTAAAATAAATCCTGTGGATTAGGAGAAACCTTATCACAAAAATTTTTCAAACAGAAGAAAATATATGATTACAGCAAAGATTTGAGCTTTATCCTACCTAGCTTCTTTCATAATGAAAATAATTCCCCACCTTGTTGGCGCACAAGATTTTGAAGTTTTGTAAAAATTTCAAAATCTTTTTCGTATAAAAAATACTTTAATCCAAGCCTCATTCCTAAAAAAATAAATCCAGAAGAAGCTTGCACATTTAGAATGAAAGGAAAAAAAGGGGAATCTTCTTTAAAAATGAGCTGTCGTTCTTTCCAAAGATTTTGACATTCTTTATAAGCATATGCCCACAGAGAAATTCCAAATGTATGTGCTTTTTCAAAAGAACAATGATAAAAAAAATTCTCAAGAGCCGCAGAATTTTCTTTTTGATTTTCAATCAAAAAATAAGCAGCCTTTACAAGGTGTTGAGGACTCTCCACATTTATTAAAGAAAAAGGAAATCTTGTATTTTCTGTTAAAAGAAAAATTTTTCCATTTCCTTTTGTTTTTCTTAAACACGCATCGGCATAACAACAAAAGAAAGCCCTGGATCTTTTTCATCTTGTAACAAAATTGCCGATCCTGGATCTTTCAAAGCAATACTAAGCATATCTCCTTTAATATGGCGAGCCGCATCTAAAAGATATCGCGCATTGAAGCCGGTTTCAAAGGGAACACCTGCATATGAAACTTCAACTTCTTCAAATGCTGTTCCAAGATCAGGATTTGAAGACGATAACATCAACGTTTCCTCTTGAATTGTCAGCTTAATTGTATGTGTTTTATCAGAAGCCATAACCGAGACCCGATCCACAGCGTCTGCAAAAAGTTTTGTAGGAACCTTCAGAAAAAAAGGATTATCATTTGGAATAACTTTTTCATAATCAGGGAAAGTTCCATCAATCAAACGAGATTGCAAATGAACTCCGCCAAAGGTAAAAGAAATGCTTCTTGATGAAAAGGAGATAATGACTTCACCTCCCTTATCCAAAAGTTTCACAACTTCAGAAATTGTTTTTTGTGGAACAATAATTTTTGGTAAAGACGACACATCAACATTTTTTCCAAATTGAATCTCTGTGGCTTCTGCCTTTGCAAGACGATGCCCATCCGTCGCAACCGCTCTCAAAAAAGGCTTGTCATCATTCAGCAATACCTCAAAATAAAGACCATTAAGATAATAACGAGACTCTTCTTGTGACATTGCATAACGCGTTTTTTCAATAAGATCGTTCAAATCAGACGCTTTCATTGTAAATCTATAGGGAGAAACCATCGGTTTAATTTCGGCATATTCTTCTGCAGGAAGTGTACTTAACCGAAATGTTGATCTATTAACGCGAATATTAAAGGGCTCTCTTCCTTCTATTGTATCTTGATGACATGAAAGCTCTGGAAAAGAATCCTCTGGAAGCCGACTAATAATATCATAAAGCATTTGCGCCGATACTGTAATCGCGCCCATCTCTTCCACTTTTTGTGCAACCAAAGATTCATGAATCGAGAGCTCTAAGTCAGTCGAGGATAATATCAATTCGTTCCCCTGTCCTGCTTCAATTAAAATATTAGACAAAATTGGAACGGTGGTCCTTTTTTCAATGATTCCTTTTGCATGCTGCAATGCTTTAAGAAGATCAGAGCGACCAATAATGGCTTTCATAATATTTCACCTATCTTATTTTACTGCTAACTTTGTAACATTTGTGTTAAAAATTCGAGATCTTGCAAGAGTTCAGAATCTGTTTCTTTTAATTTGTCAATCGTTTTAACAGCATGAACCACAGTTGTATGATCACGCCCTCCAAAAGCCCGTCCAATATCTGGAAAAGATTTTGTTGTTAAAGTTTTTGCTAAATACATAGCTATTTGTCTCGGGCGTGCAAACATGCGTGCCCGTGAGAGCGACTGAAAATCAGAGAGCTTAATATTATATCTTTCAGAAACACGTTTTTGAATATCATCTAAGGTAATTCGCCGATCATTTGCACGCAAAAGATCCTTAAGGACATCTTGGGTCATCTCAAGCGTTATTTCTCTGCCAACAAAAGAACTATGGGCTGCAATGCGCGTTAAGGCCCCCTCTAATTCGCGAACATTAGAGGAAATTTTATGAGCAATAAATTCCATAACTTTTCCAGGAATTTTTAATTTCATTGTTTCAGCTTTGGATTGAAGAATACCAAGTCTCAACTCATAAGTTGTGGGATGAATATCTGCAACAAGCCCCCACCCTAAACGAGACCTCATTCTTTCCTCAATACCGTTTAAATCGGAAGGCGATTTATCTGCAGAAACAATTATTTGACGATTTTGATCAACAAGAGCGTTGAATGTATGAAAAAACTCTTCCTGCGTTGACTCTTTTCCACAAATAAACTGTACATCATCTATCATTAGAACATCAACAGATCGAAACTGCTCTTTAAAAGCCATTGTGTCTTTATGTCTCAAAGCCCGAATGAATTGGTACATAAACTTTTCAGCAGATAAGTAGATAAACCGACGCTTCGGGTGAAGTTGCCTTATCTTCCATGCAATTGCATGCATAAGATGTGTTTTTCCAAGGCCAACACCTCCATATAAAAAAAGAGGATTAAAAGTTACATTTTTTTCTTCTGCAACCCGTAAAGCTGCTGCATAAGCAAGTTCATTAGGTTTTCCAACAATAAAATTTTCAAATGTAAATCGCGGATCCAAATCACCCCCAAAGGTATTTGAATAAAATGATTCCTCATTTTCATCACTTGCGTTTTGATCAAGCGAAGAAGAAGTGCCTACTAATTTTAAAGGTGTTTCCTGAATTTTTGCTTCTTCTTGGGAAAAAATCACGATAAAATCAATTTCCTTTAAAGAAGGAATTATTTGGCGCAAAAGCAGTTTAAGACGGGAACCATAATGCGTGGATATCCAATCTCGTAAGAAAAGAGTTGGCAAAGATAAAACAAATCTTTCTTCTTCAAAAGAAACAATTTCTAAATGTTTAAACCATGTATCAAAACTCGATTTTCCAAATTCTTTCTTAAGAGCCTCTTGGATAGTTTCCCAAAGAGAAGGGGCAAGTTCTTTATTTTCTTTTTCAAAAAGATCCTTTTTTTCCGATAGAAAGGTGACGCTATCTAAAAAAGAAGATCCTTCTGGCAGATCAAGTGCCTCAACACGATTTTGAAAAGAACCAACATCTGCCATAAGATTTCTCTCGCCAATTAAGAATTAAAAACATCAAACATGTTGCCTTTCCTTAGTAAAACCAAAATTCTATCTTTAAGAAAGAGTTTGTTTATGTTTTTTTAGAGAAAACATCTCTTGATCGTTTAGATTATATTTTTGGTAAAAACTCCCCATCCTTAAAAGGAGCCTTAAGGACAGAGAAACGCTCATGTAGGGTGATCGTCTGTCAAAAAATATAACGGAGATATCATGAACATACAAGATCAAAAATCACATTTAAATCCATAAAATTCCCTTTAAAAACAACTGACTATTTTATCCTTTAAAATCAGATTGTTAAACGTTATACCGGTTAAATATAAGATTTTCGTCATTTAATAATTATACAACTCATTCTTATGCAAAAGTGAAAAATGCATAAAGACTAGGTTGTGTCCACTTTTCATCAAGAAGGAAAAAAGAATACTAATGAATTGATTT
>JAFEBT010000077.1 GCA_018242545.1 Pseudomonadota bacterium | reverse complement strand
CGGAAGTTGCATCCCCTCAATCTTCCTTTTTCTTTTTACTTACGCAGTAGGTCTAGTATAGGGTTTATTTTGAAATTGTGTCATCATTTGTTCCTTAATACATAGAAAACCTATCACAGATTCTTTGATTTTCATACTTAAATTCACGCAAAAAGTTCATAATATCAGAGGAACAAGCTGAGTATTTTTGCGCCTTGAAACAATATCAATATCAATGAACAAAAAAGCGTAAATAGGATATGGCAGTATCCTATTTAACGATAACTTTTCTGATAACACTCAAGCGTTTAAATGTGTTCGCTTATTTTTTTAAAGAGTAAAAATAAAGTTTCTAAAGATTCTTTAGAAGATAAGAGCTTTGTCATAAAAGCTTCATCTGTTCCCAAATGGCCCAATAAAAAACTTTCATTATCTTTATCTTTTTTTGTTTGAATTGAAAGACCATCTCTAACTTGACAAGTTTTCTTGCGAAATTCTAAATCTTTTTGAGGGAGCGTTTCCCATGGCACAATTAAGGCATTTGTTTTCAATAAGGCTTGTGTGCAAGGATCTGTTATAAACAGGTCATTTTCTATATATAATTTTTCCCAAATCGGATTAGAAAAATAATAGTTTATTTTAGAATCTTTATTTTTTTTAAAAAAAGTAATGTCTTTAAAACCAAAAGAAATAAGATCTTTTATTTCTTCTAAAATAAGAATTTCAGAAATTTTATGACCAAAAAAAGAATGTGATTTTCCTGTATATAACATGAAATAAACTCCGAATCGTATGAAAAATTATATAAAGTATAAGATAAGATTAAAAAATAAAGCTTAGGTTATAAATAAGTATTAGTTTTTAAATTTCAAGAGTCCCATAAATGTTAATCACGTTTTCTAATCCATGAAATAGGTGCGGCAAAATTAATGGATTGAGCTTCCATAGTCTCATAATTCGTCATAAGAGGGCTTAAATTATAAAGATCTGCCTCACAAGATTTTTCAAGATTTCGAGCATATAAAGATCCGTCTTTTGTCTCAACAATACACCACTTTCCAATATGTTTTGGAATTTGTGATCCTGTTTTTTTAATTCCCCCAACGTAATCTCCAGGAGATAAAAAAGGAAGCATAGAGTCATCTAAAATAATCATAACAACACTATTGTCCCTTGAATTAAGATAATAATTGACGTCTTGAAGAATTAAAATTTCTTCCAAAATGTTTTTATTGAGATTTCCTAAAATTTCTTCTTCGCCATTCATTAACCAAAATAACAACCGCTTTTCATTTGAAGGTTCTACGCTTTTTAGGATTTTTTTTGCACCTTTTAAGCTTAATGAAGAACGGCCTTTTTCCCATGAATATAAAGTTGGCTCTGGGATTTTTGTAAGTTTTGAAAACTCATGAATAGAATGGCCCAGCTTTATGCGTAACGATTTGAGTCGCATTCCTTTTTCTATGGAACTTGAGCTTTGTGAAGAATTAATAATTTTACCCATATTATTACCATACATAGAATAGAAATGATTTTAATATCAGTCTATTTTTTTTAATTTCCATCTTCGGAGTATTCGATAAAAAGTTTTAAAATGGCCAGAAAGATTCTGAATTGCTTATGCTACAAAGATGATTGTTAGTTAAATTTTTAAGATAAAGAAAGAAAAAAATTCTATAAATCTTCAAATAATTTAGGCTTTTTGCTCTAAAAGCATGTATTATGAAGGAATTTTAAATGAAAATATAAATTTCTATAATGTTTTAAGAGGGGTAAAAATTTTAATTTTTTATAATTAATTATAAAAAATTAATTATAAAGTGATTTTTTACCCCATTTAAAGTTTGTATTCTTAATTCCAATAACTTTTTTCTAAAGAGATTACTTTTTACTTCTTTCTTCTCTTTTTCGATCATTGGGATCTAAAAGTTTTTTCCGCAAACGAATATTTTTTGGAGTTACTTCAACCAACTCGTCATCTTCAATATATGAGATTACTTCTTCAAGCGTCATGATATGAGGAGGCGTAAGTCTCATGGCCTCATCTTTTCCAGCAGCTCTAAAATTAGTGAGTTGTTTTGATTTAAGAGGGTTTACTTCAAGATCATTTTCCCTGGCATTTTCACCGATGATCATACCTTCGTATACTTTTGTTCCTCCTGTAATGAAAAGGGTTCCGCGTTCTTCTAAGTTCCAAAGAGCGTATGTTACAGCTTCTCCCTGTCCATTTGAAATAAGAACGCCACGTGTGCGTCCTTGAATTTCTCCTTTATAAGGAAGGAACCCATGAAAAAGTCTGCTTAAAACGCCAGTCCCACGCGTTGCATTTCGGAATTCACTTTGATAACCAATAAGCCCACGTGCAGGAATGACAAACGTAAGACGTACTTTTCCGCCCCCTGAAGGACGCATGTCTGTCATCTCTCCTTTTCTAAGAGAAAGTTTTTCAACGACAACGCCGCTGAATTCTTCGTCAACATCTAATAAAACTTCTTCATAAGGTTCAAGAAGAGTTCCATTTTCATCTTTTTTCATCAGAACGCGTGGTCGTGATACAGAAAGCTCGAATCCTTCTCGACGCATGGTTTCAATGAGGACACCAAGTTGAAGTTCACCTCTACCCCCAACTTCGAAAGCATCTTTATCATCTGTTTCAGTCACGGTAATCGCAACATTACTTTCAGCTTCTTTTAAAAGACGATCGCGAATCATACGAGAGGTTACTTTTGTTCCTTCTGTTCCTCCAAAAGGAGAATCATTAACACTAATGGTAATAGCCATTGTTGGAGGATCAATAGGAGTTGAAGGGAGCGGGGAGTTTACATCAAGAGCACAAATAGTATCTGAAACGGAGGTATTCGTGAGACCTGCAACAGCAATAATATCGCCCGCTTCAGCTTCTTCAATTGCAACACGTTCAATCCCACTAAAAGTAAAAAGCTTGGTTAATCGGCCTTGTTCTTTTAAGTTTCCTTTAAAATCAATAGCTTTGACAGGAATATTGAGACGGGCATGACCGCTGTATATCTTACCAATTAAAACGCGTCCTAAGTAAAGATCAGAGTCTAAAATAGTTGCAAGCATTTTAAACGGACCATTTTTATCAACCTTAGGAGGGGGAACATGACGTTTTACAAGTTCAAAGAAAGGGGTAAGATCCTTCGGTGTGTCCTTCTCAAGGTTTAAAACAGCCCATCCATTGCGTCCTGATGCATAAAGCATCGGAAAGTCTTGTTGTTGATCAGTGGCTCCAAGACCCATAAAAAGATCAAAAATTTCTTCATGAACCGCGTCAATACGTGCATCGGGACGATCAACTTTATTGATGATAACAATAGGATGCAAACCTAAAGCTAAGGCTTTTGATAATACAAATTTTGTTTGGGGAAGCGGGCCCTCTGAAGCATCAACAAGAAGAGCTACGCCGTCAACCATTGAAAGGACACGCTCAACTTCTCCTCCAAAATCTGCGTGACCTGGGGTGTCAACAATATTATATTTAACCCCTTGAAAAGTCATAGATGTACATTTTGCAAGAATGGTAATGCCACGTTCTTTTTCAAGATCATTCGAGTCCATGACACGTTCGGTGACAACTTGGTTATCACGATAAGTTCCACTTTGTTTTAAAAGAGCATCTATAAGAGTTGTTTTACCATGGTCAACATGGGCGATGATTGCAATATTCCGTATTTCAGTCATAGGTTCTTCATTTCTCAAAAGGGTGATTAAGTTAAAGAGTCACCATAAAGGAAAAGGGAGCTTAATTTCAAGAAAATCTTTTAAATTTGGTCTTTTTCTTCTTAAAAGAAGAAGCTGTTGACAGCTTTATTCTCCAAAAGAAAAAAGAGATCGCTCCCCTCTTAAGTAGATTTTTTGAAGACATGGATATACCATAACAACAGGTGGTGTTATTTTGTTGGGTTGTTAATTCTAAGTCCCATTATTTTAGAATTGACATTGTTTTTTAAGGTTAGATAAGATAAAAAAATGACATTAAATCTTTTTATATCTTTTTTTGAAAATTTCTTTCTTTTTGCGCTATAAAGCGCAAAATAATACTCTTTTCCCTTTTTTGTTAGTTTTTTAATATTCTAGTCTTTTGATTAGATAAATTTTTTTTGTGTGAGTAATCTGATGAAAAAATTTATTCTTTCGGCATCTCTTGTTGCAGGAACTTCTATTGGAGCTGGTATGATAGCTCTTCCAATGATTCTTTGTAAAATTGGCATTCTTCCAAGTATAGGCCTTATTATAACATTTTGGTTTTTTATGTATCTGTCTGCTCTCTTAAGCTTAGAACTTAATTTGCGTGCTGGAAAAGGTCTTTCTATAGGAGAACTTGGACAATTTTATAGAGGGTCTTTTTTTTCTTGCATTGGATCTTTAAGTTTAATGTTCTTAAGTTAAGCTCTCTTGTGTGCATATTTATATGGTGGTGCTTCTATTTTTCAAAGTTTTTTTGAACCTTATTTTGGTCGTTCTTATCCTTTAGAAAGTATTTTAGTTATTTATGTTTTAATTCTCTCTTTAATCTTAAGTTTTTCTGTTCATTTGGTGTTGCACATTAATAAAATTTTACTGACAGTGCTTTTAGGAACTTTTGGGCTTCTTGTATTTGGTCTATTCAAAAGGCTAGATCTTTTTCATCTCCCTTTTTTTTCTAAAAATATTGGAGAACTTAAAACTTGGACACCTCTTCTGCCCATTTTATTCACAGCATTTGGCTTCCATGTTATTTTTCATACGCTTACAAATTTTTGTCATAAAAACCCTCTTCTTTTAAAGCGCGCTGTTTTTTGGGGAAGCCTTATTCCTGCTGGTGTTTATATCATTTGGACATTAACAACTCTTGGAATTCTTTATCATAATGCTCCCTATAAATATTATCTTTTAACGATCGGGAAATTAGAAGTTGGTCAATTTGTTCATGCTCTCATGGAAACAACTGCTTGGCCTTTGGTACAAACACTTGTAAGCATTATTTCAATGATTGCAATTTTAAAATCTTCTATCGGTGTTAGCCTTGCTTTATATGAATTTTGGTCGGAAAAGATAAGTAAAAGAAATATTTTGGAATCTTTTAAAGGAAAAGCCATTGCATTAAGCTTGACAATTATGCCCCCGTTTCTTTTTTCTCTGTTTGTTCGAGAGCTTTTTCTAAAAGCATTAGGCTTTGCAGGTTTGATTTTAGTTATAATTGCTCTTTTACTCCCTCTTTGGTTTATAAATTCTCCAAAAGCGCAAAAAATAAACCCTTTTTATCCTCTTATTGAAAACAAAGGGTTACAGGGTTTATTGTTAATTTTGGGTGTGTTGATTTTTATATGTGAGATTGTAAACATGGTTTTTTAAGAGGAAAAATATAATTTTCTTTTTTTATGACACTGTCATTTTGGAGTTTAAAAAGACAGTGTCATTATCAAAGTTAAGAAAAACGGCATAAAGTCTAATCAAAAAGAGGAAGATATGTGTTTTTTGCATTTAAAAATCTTTAAATTTTAGATTTTTGGTATATTTTAATCTCAAGAAAAGCTTAATTTTAAATATGCAATTGATTATTTTCCAAAAAAAAAGAAAGTGTGATTGATATAATTGTTGAAAAACGTTCGTTTTTTATGATATAAATCGTTTTATTGTGCTCTAAAAATAAAAAAGTTGTAGTTTTAAATCAGTTTAAACATTTTTTATCATATTTTTTTTAAAAATAATCTGATACTTTCTCAAAAGTGTTTCAAAGCTTAAGAAACTTCTTTGTTTTGTAATTTTTTATTAAGTAGAATCTCAAGGAAAAATGACATCAATTCTTCAATTTCAAATTAAAAATCGTCTTGCAGAAAAAAATTTATCTGTATCAGCTTTAGAAAAAAGAGCAGGTCTTGGAACCAATAGTGTTCGAAAAATTCTTATGGGAGCCTCTAAGGATCCTGGTATTCGAGTTTTGCGTTCGGTTGCAAATATTCTTGGATGTTCTGTAAGCGAACTTCTTGGAGAAAAACAAGAACCATATTCTCCTCTTGCTTCATTTCATCACCAAAAAAAATCATATCCTTGGGACCTTACCCTTTATTTACAAGCCTGTAAAATTGTGGATAGTCTTATTAAGAGAAATGAGCTTGATCTTCCAGCTCAGCGTGTGACAGAAATTATTTGGGAAGTTTACACGTTCTCTTTTTCAAAAACTCCACCTGCCATTGATATGAGTTTTTGTGAATGGCTTTTTGATAAAAACTAAGACATATTTTCTTTTTCTGCAGAGATTTTTTTTATAAGAATCTTTGTAACATTCAAATTGTTTTTAATGCCATAAGAAATTTTCCACCCAAGACGTTGGGTGAGATTAAGAAGGTTCTTTTGATCTTTTTCAACAATATCGTCATTAGATTTTTGTCCTGTTAAAGAAGAAAGATATTTCAGACGGTCTTGAGAAAAAAGAAGGCCCGTATCAATAATTGTAAGAAATAAAAGGTCAGAGACTTTTTTAAGACGAATGGTTATCTTTGCATGGGGAAGAGTTCTTTTTAAAATAGCCTTAAAAATAATATAAAAAATGTAATAAACAACTCCTTCTCTACATTTAACTATTTCATCTGAGCCCTGTATGGAAAAAGCAATCTTTTGATCTTTTAATTCCTTTGAATAAGATTTTTGTATTTCAAAAAGCACTTTTTTGAGAGAAGTCTTTTCTAAAGAGTCTGAATAGGTTTTATTTTTTTTAAAAGTTTTTGCGAGAATATTTTTAGAAAATAATTTTCCAATAATTAAAGTATCTTTTTCTGAAAAGTATGAAACAGTTTGAGGACGAAAAATTTTTTGAGAAGAAAAATTATTTATAAAATGGGATAGAAATAGCTCGAAAACATTTTTATTAAAAACGTTCCATAAATTGGAAAGTTTCTTAGGAATTAGAAATCCCAAAAAACTCTGCATGATACAAAACATAAAACAAAATAAAATAAAGAATTGGAATTGTCCTTGGGATGTTTCTAAAAATGCTTTTAACTTGTAAGCAAGGTCCTTCAAGTTTTTTTGATATATTATGGGAGAGACATTCTCTTTCAAAAGAGGTGTTTTTCCCTCAAAATCAACATAATAAAAAATGTCGGTTTCATGAGGATTATGAATTTGATTTTGCGGCAGATGAAATGTAAAAAGAGGACATAAACTAATAAAAAATAAAAGAAGAGAATATAAATTTATCTTGATATATTGATTCATTATGAACCTCACAGTAATCTTTTAAATAATAGGGATATAAGAAATAAAATTAAAACATATAAATAAGGAGCCCTGATCACGGTAGGAAAAATTATAATATTTTATAATTTTTATGCCTGCCTTTAAGCTATGTCAAACATTTATTTTTTTAGAGAATTATTTCAAAGAGATATTTTATATGAAAAAAATTAATGGAGTAATTCTTGTGTGATTTTATCATCAAGATCATGGTGTGCTTTATTGAGATAAGAAAGCCAATCTTTAATTTGTGCTTGTTCAAGAGAATGAAAATCTTCATCTTTGTTAATAATTAAATAAAGGTCGTGAATTTCTCCTGGTTGGAGGTAATTTATTTTTTTCAAAAAATAAATAAATTCTAGGTAGTGTCCACTTTTGAGCAAAGAAAGTCATTTGTACAAGAAATAAAAAAACCAGTTGTTTTTCAATAAGATAGTTTCATATAGCTCTAAAAATT
>JAFEBT010000076.1 GCA_018242545.1 Pseudomonadota bacterium | reverse complement strand
CGCTATTTATATGGTTGCTTCTATCTTTTGGCTCAATTGATGACACGCCCTAGTTTTTACAGAAAATACTGTTTTCTTGAAAGTTTGGTTAAAAAATAAATTTAAAGAAATTATTTGAGAAAATTTTGAAGAAAAAGTTGTTGAAATTTTTTTATGAAAAACGATTCAAAATGTGAGAAAGACAAGATTTGAATTTATTTTAGAATTAAAGGTGCACGATTATAAATTTTAGGACCAATTTTTCCATAATGAAGTTGATAATAAGTCAGAAACCAGATCCTAAAATTATCAAAATTATATTTATCTGAAGGAAGATCTTTTCCAAAGGGGACAGCATAAAAATCCGTGTTTATGTATAACTTATTTTGGAACCATTTTTTTGCTTTTAAAATTTCTTCATCTAATTCTATATGGCTGACTTCTGTTAATTGACGATGAGTCCAACCATGATTATGAATTTCTATGCCGAGATTACGAGCATTTCTTAAATCATCTATAGTGAGAAGATCGAGATGAGAAGGAATTTGAAAATGACAGTCAAAGAAATCTTTTGAAAAAAGTTTAAGAAATGTTTGTCTTTCTTCTTCTGTTGGAAGTTTCGCAATTTTATTTTTAATCTTAATTCTAAACTTTATTTTTTCTTCAAAAGAGTTTAAGAGGTATTCTTCATTTTCCCATATTATTTTGATAGAAGGTGCGTGATCTAAAAATATATTAAGAAGGCAAAACCAATAGAGAATTCTTTCTTCAATATAAAAAGGATTAATAAAGAGACTTACGTCATGCCCAAAATTTCTACAAAGAATTGCAGCCTCAAGAGCACCAAGAAGGGAATCATCTATGGTTAAAGCATCTCCTTTGTTTTCTAATGCTTTTTCTAAGGAAACATATTTTTTTTTACGTGTTCTTAAATGTGTCTTAAAAAGATTATAATCAAGAAAATCTCGGTGGCAAAATTTTTTCTGTGAAAAATTTTGAACAACTCCATGAATTGCATAAATCATTTTTTCTCATTTAATTTTTTGGAAGGTTTGATTGAAATTTTTTGAGCGTTTCTCGTATTACTTTTTCCCATTTTATTTTTTCTGTTTCGAAAGAAAATATGTTTTTAAGAATCATATTATAGTCTTTATCTTGTCTTTGAATTTGATGGGTTTGAATTTTAACTATTATTTTCTCAAGAGCGCTTGTAAATCCTTCAATCTCTCCTGGCAGGCTGAGCTCAATAAACTTAGGATTTAAGAGAGGATAAAAATCTAAAATTTCTGAGCATTGTGTTGTGACCATAGGAATTCCAACACAAAGAGCTTGAATTCTGGCATTAGAACATCCTTCCCCTAAGGTAGGCGAACAATAAATATCACTGTTCAATAAAAGAGTTCTTAAATCTTCTGAAGATTCTACAAAATCACTATAAAAAAAAGAGTTTTGATAATTTTCTTTGAATTTTTCTTTAAGATTTGTCCAGTAGCTTTTATTCTGAGTCTCTGTTTTTCCGAGAATTTTTAATGTCAGAGGATATCCTTTGCTCAAAAGAATTTCAAATGATTTCAAGAGAATATGCGTTCCTTTAGCATAATAAAAACCAATGTCAGAAATAAGAGAGATGGTTTGTTTTTTTTGATAGATCCAGGGCTTTTCTAAAAAGAAAGGTTCTACAGCGTTTGTAATGGTGGAAATTTTTTCATCTACTAAAAAAAGGTCTTTAAGGCTTTCTAATTGCTCTTTGTTTGTCGTGATAATATAATCTGCATTCTTTAAAACGAAATCTATACATCCTATACTGTATAAATTGTAAAGATCGCGACAAAAATCCCATCCTCTAACTGTTACGATATGGGGAATTTTTAAACTTTTTGAAACATGCTGACCAAAAAAGCCGGTGCTCGACATATAAAAGGACACCATGATATGAGGATCATTTGGAAATTCGGAAAGCGTTTTAAAAATTTCATTTTTTAAAATTAAAAACTCTAATTTATGGGCTTCTTTTTCTTTCCATTTATTGTTTTCATATGTATCTGTATAGGATTCGCAGGGTTCAAAAATATCTCTTTTTAAGGTATGTAAGCTTTTTAGTGTAAAAGGCTGATTGTTTATGTTTTCTAGAGTCTCAACATTTCGGACATATAAGTGAACTCTAAAATCAGAAATTGTAGAGAGCGAGCGTGATATTCTCTCTATTGATTTTTCCATTCCGCCTTGAAGTGGAAAAAAGCTATTAGAAACAATGTGAACATGAATCATGAAAAATATCTTATATTATAAGGCTAAAGTTATAAAAAATATCCCCCTTAAATTGATCTATAATTTTAGGTTTTTTAAAAAAACCGATATGATCTTCAATTGGAATAAAACACTCAAGAGCATAAGGGAGATCTTCTACTTTATGATAAAGAAGCCAGTCTTTAAATCCTTGATAATTAAATGTTAAATCTCCAATCAAAATTATTCCTCCTGGCGCTGTAATTCTTTGCATTTCTTGACATGCTTTTCTTTTATCATAAATGTTCAAATGATGGTGGATGTAGGGCGCAATAACGATATCAAAATCTTTCAAATCTTCAGGAAGATTTATAATATTTCCTGAAATTAAAGTAGCATTTTTTAGCGTATTTTTATACTCAAGCGGAGAAAAAGTGTTTGATATTTTACAATCTTGTGCTGCTTCTTCTGTAAACTCAAAAAAACCCTGTTTTGTTAACATAAGCGGCTCAACAAGAAGATCATATAAATAAACTTCCGTTTTTTCTAATAAATCAAAATTTTTTAAAACATTGAGCGTAAAATAACTTGTTATAGAACCAAGAGCTGCTCCTAAATATATAACCTTTAAAGAATTTTTCTTTTTAAGTGAGGAAAGGTTTTGACTCAGAGCAAGCCTTAAAGATTGACACATTTTTTCCTGTATTTCGATTCTTCTTGGCCAGTCTAAGTAATTTCTATCAAAAGGGCTAACCCATCCATTAAACCGAGCCATAGCTGTTTCCAGAAATAATCGGCTATCGAGATAGGGCAGCAATTTAAATTCTGTTTCTGTTAATTTGTAACTTATTCCTTGGGAACTGATATTAGACATTTTTTCCTCATAAAGTTATCTGTAGATTAAATTTTTTAAAAAGAACTGAGAGCTTTTAAAAACATATCATTTTCTGAAGGCTTCCCAATGGTGATGCGAAGGCAGTTTGGAATGATATGCTGGACGTTTTCAACAAGGATGCCTTGCATTAAAAGATGATGATGAAGGTCAGTTGCATTTTTAAGGGTTAAGCATAAGAAATTTGTATCACTTGGATATATTTTTTGAATTTTCGAAAATTGAGTTAATTCTTTTGTAAGCCTTTTTTTTTCTTCTTTAACAAGTTTCCAAGAATTTCGAACAAGTTCTTTTTCAAAAGAAAACTTAAAGAGAGCTTTTTCGATGCTTAATTTTGAAATCGGGTAAGCAACAGAGGATCTTTTTAAACATTCAATGATGGTATGAGAGGCAAAAATTGCGCAGAGCCGTAAAGAAGCCATTCCCCATCCTTTTGATAATCCCCGCACAACAATTAAATTTGAATAAGTGTTTACAAAACGAAGATTTGAAGAGGTTGAAGAAAAGTCAATATAAGCTTCATCAATAATGATTAAAGAATTTTTAAAGCGTTCAAGAGTTTTTTCTATATTGGAAGAATTAATTCGTGTACTTGTTGGATTATTAGGATCACATATAAGAATGACTTTGGGATTAAATTTCTGAGCATTCTCTATATTTAATTCATCAAGATTTTTACCTTCCAAGGAGACTTCATTAAAGCGAAATCCCATTCTATTGCAAATATCTTTATAAAAAGGAAAAGTCGGTGTGAAGGTTAAGACAGAATCCAATGGTTGACAAAAAGTTTCTAAAAGAACACTGACGGCTTCAAGGGCTCCATTTATAAAAAAGGAGTCTATAAGCTTTTTTTTCAAAAAAGATAAAGAAGGGTCATCTTCAATTAAAATGTTTGTATATAAATTTTTTAAGGCTTCACATTCAAAAGGAGGATAAGAATCCTTTTCTAAGAAATGATTGAGATTATCTGAAAGATTAATGTCGGCTTGAATGTTTTGTTTATATTTTTTATAAGGTCCCACAATAGGAAGAGATGATATTTTATCTTCTAATTGGGTTTGGAGAGTTTTGAAAGTCATTTTTAGAATCTTTTTTAAAGTATTTTAAAGAATTTTAGTCTGTAAAAGCTCAGAAATTCTTTCAAACATTTTATTCAACATAGCCCATCCTTCAGTTTGAAGTGTGCTAATGTTTTTATATATTTGCGCGTCTAAATTTTCTAAAAGAGACAGGCCTAAGAGCTCATGATTTTCATCAATGTCTTGATGGATTTTAAAATGAGAAGAATCATTAGATGCGCCCGATATAAAGAAAGGCATATTTTGATAAAAGATTGTCGCACTTGCTTCAATAACGAGATGAACGAGGGCAATTTTTTCAACTTCATCTAAAGACATAATTTTACCAGGAAACCATTCCGCTGTTGCACATAGAATAGGATCCCAACTTGTTTTATGGGTTTTTCTTTCTTTTTGTAAGCTAATATTATGCCCGAATTCTTCTTCCATATGGATATTTGCAATTTTTTGATAAATTTCTTGGGAACAGAAAACAGATCTTAAAAGAACCATTTTTTGAAATGCGTTGGACCATATTTGAAAAAAAGATAAAAAATTTTCTTTTATTTCTTCGGTTTGATTTTTAGGGTTATTTAAAAAGGCAAAAAGCTTGTTATGAGAAAAGTCTTCTTTCAGCGCTTTGTTTAATTTTAAAATACTGGAAAGAGAGGTTGAATTAATTTGATCATTTATAGCAGGCTCTTTTACATCCTTAATAAAGGATACAAGAGGTTGCGTAGAGTTCTCATAGAGGCCACGTTCCTCAAATTGGAGAGAGAGCCCCCAGAATCCTTTATTTTCAAGTCCTATAAATCCGTGAAGGGAGTGAGCAGGTGTAAAAAAAATATCGCCTTCTTGAAGAATTGTTTCAACCTCTCCTAAAGATTTAACTTTTCCAGAGCATACAATGATCATAGAATCTATAGGATGTGTGTGAGGCATTAAAACTTCATTTTCTCCTAAGTGAACCCAGCTTAGAGAAATTCTACCCTGTTCTGGAAGGAATTTTGAAAGTCGAGAATGTTTTCTGAAATCTTTTAAAATACCTAAGAAATATGATTTATGATTGATATCCACTGAGTAAAGGGATGGAATATCGTCTCTGGAAACTAAAAAAGGAGTTTCTTTAAAATGGTGTATGGAATTTGGTTGTAACATAAGGTTTCTTCCTTTATTTTTTTAGATAAGGATTGTTTTTGTTAAACGAACAATTTTTTAAGCAAGTAATAAGGATGTATTGATTTCCTTAGGGAAAAAGCTTAAAACATCAATTTTTCATTTCGTATTATTTTTTTAAGGTGAATTTTTATGTTTTTATATTGTGAAAAAAAACTTAGGAAATAAATCTCAGGAAAAACTACTTAGTTTTTTACAAGCATACGTAAATTAAAGAGCTACCTGCACAAATAATTTAAATATAATCTGTTTTTATAACAGGGCGCTCGACAACTCTTTTCTTTAGGAGAGAGAGAATGTTAAAAAAAATTAAAGAGATGTGTAATCAAAGGTTTGTGGGAAAAAAGGGAGAGCTTCTTCAATGTCTTGAATTTCAAGTTTTTTATAATAATGGGGAAAAATGACTCCTTTAGAATTAGGCTCCCATTTGAGATGGTCTTTAAGACCAGATTCTTTCATTTTAAAAAGAACAAGATGCGATGTATTTGCATAATATTTAAGCGCTGTTGTTTTGACTTGTGATGGTAAACTCATATGAATGAATCCATCTTTTTGATCTCGTTGATTGCCTAAGTAAAATCCTTGTTGTTTAGCTTTTTCCCAAGCAGTGTAATCTGCAATATGGTAAATATAAGGCATTGTTTTGTCCTTAAAAAAATGAGAATGTAAAGGAAAGTTTTATAAAAAGTTCTTTAATAAAACTCTAAACATTTTTTAAGAGGAAGATCAAGGAAATGTCATTAAAAATTATTTGTGGTTCAGATCATGCGGGGTTTTCTTTAAAAGAAATTTTAAAATTGAAAATAACTAAAATGGGCCATGAGTTTGTTGATTGTGGAACACATTCAAGTGAAGAGCCTGTGGATTATCCAGATTATGCGGGTAAAGTTGTTGAGTTTTTAAAACAAGGAACTGGAGATTTTGGGCTTTTGATTTGTGGATCAGGAATTGGAATAAGTATTGCAGCAAATCGGTCTTCAGGCATGCGTGCTGCTCTTTGTTATGATGTTACATCAGCACGCCTTTCGAGACTTCATAACGATGCTAATATCCTCGTTCTTGGAGAAAGACTTATTGGAGCTTATACCGCTGAGGAATGTTTAGAAGCCTTTCTTACGACACCTTTTAAAGGGGGAGAGCGGCATCAAAGACGAATTGACAAGCTTGGGTAATACAAATCAGACGTTTACATTTATTGAGAGTTTCAAGGTGTTCTTTAAAACCCTTAAGAAGAAAAATGTATTTTTCTTCTTAAGGGTTTTAGGTTGATTTTTAGAGTTTTTCTAAGCTTTTCTTTTTTCTGCGCATTGAAGAACATAAGCGCCAACATATCTCTTATCATAGGGGCCATATTTGAATCCTGAATCGCCTTCAACAAGGGATTTTCCCTCCTGGAGAAGGCCCAAACGTCTGTAGGTGTCATCTAAAAAAGTCATCATTGCGGCATAGAGATGGTAATTAAAAGGACAAATTGTTAATACTTTCAAATCTTTCCAGTTGTCAGTTGGGTAATATTTTTCTCTATGAAGACTTGTTGGTTGCCATAACTCAAATTTTTCTTTGTCCTTTTTCATCTCTTCATATCGATTTGTATAATTGTTTTTTTCTTCCTCTAAAAATTGTAGGAGCAAAGCTTGAAAAGTGGTGCTCGATGGTTGTTCTTTTCCTTGAAAGATTTTATGAAATGATTCTGAAATCCTCACGTTCCTAAGATATGTTATGGTCAATCCAAACTGATCTCTTAAGCTGTCAGCAAGTTCGTCTCCCGTTGTTTTAATCTGCTGAGCAAGAGACGCGATTTCTGTGTTAGAAGAGAGAAGGAGATTTGTAGGGGTTGATTCAACATGTGTTGATAATTTTAAAGTCTCTAATTTTTCAAATAAATTGTTAACGGAGGCTTGGCTTGTTTTAATTTTCTCAAAATAAGATAAGGATTTTGATGTTCAGGAGGATTAGAAGCTTTTAAGCGTGTTAAAAGTGTTTGAGAGTCTCTTAAGTCATAACCTGAAAGTGGAAAAAAGTTTTTTGAAGAAGACGAGGTTTCTTTTTCAGATTTAGCCATCTCTCCTTTAAGAACAGCAGAAAAGGTTTGAGCACTTGCAGCTGCTGGTTTTTCTCCTGGAGCTTCCATCCCTGTGTCCATTGCAAAAAGAGGAAGAGAAGAAAGAATCATGCAAAAATAAGAAATCGGAAGACTGTGTAAAAAAGTTTTTTGGGTTGTTTTTAACATGTTAACCTCCTGTAATCAGTTTTTAAATTTCTTTAATTGGACAAGAATTTAAAAAACCTGTCAATAGATCTGCTGCGTAAGTCTTGAAAAGAGATAAGACATTGAAATTTTTGGAGAAATTTGAGAAAAGGTAGGGAACACAAACCCAGCAAGGTAGGTT
>JAFEBT010000075.1 GCA_018242545.1 Pseudomonadota bacterium | reverse complement strand
AACCTTGAAGCTCTTCTTTCTCCTTTCTTAGCATTATTTAGTTAAGTGTCTCAAATTTTCTACATTGAAATAGAATTCATTATCATCAATACTTTAAATTGTTAATAAAAGATCCTCAAATTATTTGGAATTTCTAAGAATATTCCTGGGAAAGACTTAATATAAATACTATCACAAAATAGGGGGTATGGTTTATGAAGAGTATCTTTGGAAAAAAATCCTTATATGGTCTCTTTAAGGAAAGATTTTTTTACAGCTTTTCTAAATCTGGCTTTAAAAACAAAAACGAAAAATACATTTTTTTCAAAAAAATAATTTGTTATTCTCTCATATTTCAATTATCTGTTCCTTCTTTTCTTTTTGCTGGAATTATTGATGATTTTACAAGAGATATGGAGAGAGTTTCTGCTAGTGGTATTAAGCTTAAATTTCCTTATGGACGTACGACACCAAGAGATGTAAATCGGAGAGTTTCTCTAGAGTCTTTTTCTATTTCTAAAGAAGAAGCTAGTCGGTTAATGCAAGAACAAATTCCATCCAGAAATGGAGTGAAGGTAGAAAAAGTCCGTGAAGAAGATACTCTAGAGATTGTTGAGCGACATAATATGCAAGTTCTTTTACGAGAACTGTGGGGGGAGAGAGTAGTACGAGAAGGGGAGGAGCTTTTTTGGTTAGAAAATTCAGAGACAGGAGATTCTTTCCTTTACCAAATTACGCAAGAATCACGAATAAGTGTAGAGCCTTTATTAAACACGCTAGAAAGAAGAGAGACTTTAAGATTAAATCGGTTGGATATCCAGCGTCTTTTGATATCGAGTCTTTTGATAAATCCTTTCGATGCGCATGGAGAAACCTTTGAGGTTGAAAAGGAAGTTCAAGAAAGAAGAATTTGGCCGGGAAGTGCTTTCCGGGTAGTTGGTATTCCCTTTTTTCAAACACGCGCACATTTAGAAGAAGGTGTTAGACCTCATTATGAATTAAGCGTTTTTAATATTCTTTACATTCATGAATTTGAACGAGAGGGGCAAGGAGGGAGTTTTGTTTCAGATGACGATTTACCACCAGAGGTTAAAGCGCCTTTTTCGACAAAATCCGGAAAAGAGGTTCTGTTAAACTGGTTATCTTGGGAACCTGTGCAAGATATGCTCATAAAGGGAAGACATACACTCGAAGGGCTTGTTGATGTATCTGTTATTGATCATTTTCAAGCCATATATGAACGTATCCGAGAGCGTTTACAGCAGCCAGGAAGGGTTTCTATAAGAGATTTGTTTGAGATCTGTTGTCCAAAAGTTCTCGAAATTTATTCTCAGCTAAGAAAACGATTTCAAGATCCTATCCCTCCCGGAACAAACCGAGAAACAGTTTTATACGGTCACTTAAAAAATAGTCCAAGTCGTATAATTCCTCCTCTTGTGACAGTTATAGATTCATTGCAAGCGTATAAAGCCTACACGTTTTATGAAATGCTGGAAGGGGTTGAAGTATATGATAGCTTTCTTGAGAAGTCTTTTAGAAGCGCTTTAATGGATGCTCAGAATCATGTTCGAACAGATGATGAGAGGAGAGATTACTTGGAAGGAGAAGTTTTTCCTTGGTTTCAACGTGTTGCAATAGATTATGTGCGAAGATATCCTCAAAAGTTAAATGCGACAAAAATGTTGACGCTTACCAAGGAGAGGAGAAGAGATTTTTATAAGCTACTCTATGAGCTTTTAACTCTTCCAAATATTTCTCTAGAAAGTTTGAGGTTTGCCGCTGCATTGGGGTTTGATATCAATATGAAAGAAGATGGGTTACCTCTTTGTGAGCATTTTAAAGAAATGCAACGAGTGGGAAGAGATCCTGCGAGTGGTCTTTCCTTAGTTCATCGGGCGACTCTTGCAAAGAATCTCGCTCAAGTGAGGTTGTTAACAGAAAGTCCGGAATTACAGATCGATACCCTCGGGAGAGAAACAGAGAATTCTGATTGCGAATCTCCTTTAGATATGGCCGTGCGCCTCAAGTGGGAAGAAGGATTTATGCATTTGGTTAATTCCAATGCTGGTCGTGGGCTTCAATATCCAGAAAGATTGCATGATTGGTATTTAGAACTTTCTCAAAATAATCCTGATAATTTAACCTCAAAAATGCGAAAAGTTTTCAAATCTATGGCCGATCGTCATCAAAAATTTAGATGGCTTGTCGTTTTAGAAGAAGTTTTTCCAAAAGATCCGGACCAAAGTGCTGCTCCCGAGTCTATGACTTCTGAGCAAATGATGCAGGCTCTCGGAGAATATTTTGGGACGCAAGCTCCCCAAGGAAGTCGCTTTACAGACGATGAATTGGAAGATTATCAAACAAAAAAGAGAAGGTTTGATGACCCACAAAACACCCCTGAAAGAAAATCTACAAGAAGAGGCGATTTACAACAGTTCTTAATCAATAAAGCCAATAGTGCATTAGGCCTTGTTATTGGTGCAGGAACACAAGATCAACTTTATCCTGATGTTATTACGGCAGCATTGAATTTAGATTTATGGTCCATGGAAAACCAAATTGGTTTTCGTGATACACATCGGGGAGACACTGCGCAAGAAGTTGATGTCATAGAGGCTAAAAAAGAGAGTTTTCTAAATGAGAAGCGCAGTGATTACAGAAAATATAGAGAGAACTCTGATAAAAAATACTTAGCTGAAGCGATGGCATTAGCTGCAATAAGAAAGAAAGATCCACGCATTTCAAGTATGTATCAATTTGAAGCACTTCCACGTTTGGTGGGGTATTTGGAAAAGAGATTTGGTCAACAATATCTTACTTTTTGGCAAGATTTTAAAGCAAATCGACCTTTAGAACACCATGAGCAATATTTCTTAAATTTGTTGCGGACAACTGCTGATGCCGAAATTTTACGCAGGAACAGTGATCTTATTTTACAAGAAGCTTATGTGAAAGTTTTAAAGCCTCGGAGTAAATTTCGAAGTGCTGAACATGGAGATCGTGTTTTATCTCCTGATATTTGCGTTCGTTTTTGGCGTGGCAATATATTTCAAAGAGGCAATCGTCATGGATTATGCAATGTTCAACGGATTGGAAGAGAGATTTTACGACAATTTCATCCTCAATGGCCTGCAAGTCTCTTAGGGCAGGAAGGAATATTATTTGTTAAACAATATCCTCAAGCTCCGGGCCTTGAAGCAGCAGCAAGCAAGCTTCTTCATACGCTTATTCGAGGAGGAGCTCCGTATAGTGATCTTTTTGAAAAAGAAGGGGTTCCTTATCTTGTATCTCAAGGATTTGGAGAAGGAGATCTTTTAGAAAGAATAGGTGCAAATATAGAACAAGTGAAAGTAGATTTAGATAATTTGGACCCCATAAAAGTTTCGCAGTTGATTATTGGAACGATGGTTTTAAGCCCAGAAGATGGAAAACTTGACAATTTTGTGCTTTGTCCTTTTGAAGGAGATTCTCATCGTACGCAATTGGTAGGTATTGATAATGACCATTCTTTTGTTGATATTGTTGGAAGTGAGAAAAATCGAGAATTAATGAAAGAGGACAGGAGGATACAAACACAGACGTGTTTGTTTGCCATAAAGGCTTTGATGACATCTTTGATACCACAAAATGTTCGGTTAGAATTTTTAAGTTTGGATATAGTCTCTTTTTTTCAAGAGTGGTTACAGACTTTGCAAAAGTTAGACATTGGGTATGAACGACTTTTCCCAAATGCGACACAAAGAACGGTCTTGGCATCTTTTCATAATAGCTATGTTACGATTCCGCTTACGCAAAGAATGGTTATGGGGGTTTTTGACCGCTTAAAGTTTATTCAAGAAGCTCTTGCCAGAACAGAAAGTGAAATTGAAACGCATGCTCAATTGCTTGAAAAAGTTATGCCTCCTTTAGCTCAAAAAAGCCGTTATGGAAAGTATTGGGACGATAAATGTGCACCCTATGAATTTTTAAGTGATCCGGAGATTCGTTCCATAGCATCTTCAAAAATGTCTGTTTATATAACCTCACTTTGTTTGCCTCTTAATGCAGGAACAGATATACCTCTCCGTGACAGATCGCATCGTGTTGAACTTATACTTCGAGAATTCAGAGGAAAAGTGGAAAGAATTGAAGAGACCTTGAAAACAGGAAAGCTTACGCTTGCTTCTTTTGAGGATTTTAGACCCAGTGTTTATCAACAAAGACGGTTTTTAAAGAGGATCAATTTTTCTAATCCTCCCTGGTCAGATCAAGATCAGGAAAATTTGATTACAATTTTAATGGATCCTGGTAATCCGCCAAATTGGGTTAGGCTTGTTCACTGTTCAGCTTTAAGGGACGAAAGTTTTTTTTCGTCTTCGGAAGCAGAATCATCAGCATCTTCGCATTCTCAAGAATCTGATGGAGACACGCGTCAATTTCATGTTCCACATATAAAACATTTAGAGATAGGACACGCACCTAATTTAACACCGAAATTTTTAGCTTATTTATTGGGAAATCCAGCAGAAGGAGGGAGGGATGCAGCAGGAGTGAAGCTAACGTATTTAGACATTTCGGGACTAAAATACGATGGAAACACCCTAGACATTTGTCTTCAACATCTTAAAACACTTAAGATGAATGGCCTCTTGAATGCTAATCCTGAGCCGGGTAAAGGTCCCAGAGTGTCTTTGCAAACAATTAAGGTGAAAGCACCTCTTTTGGAGGTTTTCGAGTGTGATGGTATGCCATCTGTTAAAACTCTGGGGCTATGCACGAATGACGAAGCAAATCATCATTTAAGATCTTTAAGTTTAAGAAATATGGTTTTTTTGAAAGACAAAGAACTTGAAGAAATTTTATATCAAAAAGATGAAAAAGGACGATTTATATTAGGGTATGCGCTTTCTTTAATGAAAGCTGAGGGAACTTTAAGTAAAGGAACGTTATACTTTGAAAAAGAAGGAGAAAGTCTTAAATATACGGTTTTAGATTCTGAAAACAAAAGAGTAGAAGGCAAAATTGAAGGTGATGATTTAAAAAAGCTTGAATATAAAGTAGACCAGAGTAAAGATTTAGATATCAGATCCTTAAGACCGTTTTTGTTGGGTATTTTAAAAATCACACATGAGAGAGGTCATACACAGAAAAATAATGAAAGAGTAAGAAAGTTTCCAAATATTCAGACCTTGAATCTTTTTGGAACCGGGGTAACACTCCCAATTGTAAGAGGGTTTAGCCCCTATATTGATTTAGAGGATTTAAAAGGAGCGCAACGACGTTTACAAGAGTGTGCGGAGGAAAATCCTCAAGTAATTTTAGATCAAATGGGAATAAATTCTGATCGAATAACAGGAGGAAGGGCTCTCGTACGCCACACTGGGCATTTCGTAAAAAACGTTGTTGGAGGTATTGCATGGGATATCTGGGGAATAGGTCAGATAATTTATAAACTCTTTAAAGGGAAGAGGGCAAATTTAGATGAACAAGTAGGGATGGGAGGTGTTACTTTTTCTACGATAGCTTCATCTTCTGCTGTTGTACTCATAAGAGGATTAACTCCTGAAATGATAGCCGCAGGTGCCACTGCTTTATCGGGTGCAGCGGCAGCAACTGGGGTTGGTTTTGGTGTTTCAGGTCTTATTTGGATGGGAAGAGCCGCGTATTGGGAGCATCAAAGAATTAATAGAGAAATTACCATTGCACGATATATACACGGTGCGACCTTAAGAGTAGCTCTCGATAAATTAAATAATGCCGAAGAAACAAAGCGTGAATTTTTAACTTTATCAAACAGAAACTTAGGAGATGCAGGGATATTGGGTTTGGTATCGGTACAAGATAAACCAGGAGACCATAATTTAGGACAGCTTATAAGTCTTGATTTGAGAGGAAATCAAATTTCAGATGAAGGAGGACAATGTTTACTTACAGCCGTTTATAATACACCTTCATTACAAAGCCTTTCTCTAGAGGGAAATTCAATAAGTGGAAATATTTTGAGTCAGATTAGAGTTGAACTCTTAAGGCGCCGGCAGGTCACACAAGCCGATTCCCAAATGGGAAGTCAAAATGAGTTTGTTCAACGTCAAGTTCGTCAATTGGGAGATATCGCAGAAGAATTACCACCAGTAGCTCCGGTTGCTCCGTGCTATTTTGGGCTTTCCATCGATGGAGGTGGGATGCGAGGGTATATTCCTGCTCTTTTCTTAAAGACGCTTGAGGATTATATTAAAGAAAATCATGGATTTGGAAGAAGAAAATTATACGAATATTTTGATTGTATAGGAGGAGCTTCCATTGGAGGTATTATTACTTTGGCTTTAACAATACCTAAAGCGGGTATTTTGTCAGATTTTAGGGGCCTTGATCCTATGTCTTCGGATTCTATAGTTGAGTTTTTTACACAAGAAGGTCCTAGAATTTTTGATAGTCCTCGATCATATACCTTGGGGGGAAAGATTTTTGATGCGAAATATAGTGCTCAACCTCTCGAAAAATTGTTGAAAAGATATTTTGGAGAAAGAAAGCTTTCTGAAGCTTTGACCTCTATTGTAATTACAGGTGTGCGTGTAGATGGAGCTAATGGGCTGGAACCTTATATATTTGATAGTTGGCGTGCTGTTCAAACAAATAAAGGTCCTAACTTTGGACGATATGACTTTTTAGCAAGGGATGTGGGTCGATCTACATCTGCTGCAACCACAATTTTTTCTCCTGCGTGTGCAAGAGATTTAAGTCCTCAACAAAATCTTTATACATTTTGGGACGGAGGGGTGTGGAATAACAATGCGTCTCAACTCGTTTATGATAAAATTGTTGAAATTTACAAAGAGACACCTAGGGAAGCTCAGGCTCCTGATAGATCTAACATACAAATCCTCTCTTTAGGAACTGGAGTAGGGCAATCTCAGTATGATCCGATTTGGTCTAATGCCGTGGTTGGTAATATTAAACCTCTTATTTTTGGGCAAATGGATCTGAGTCAAGAGGGGGTCACGCAACAAATGATAAGACAACTAGGAGCTTCTTATGCTCGAGTCCAGCCTGTATTACGAAAGAAAAGTGGAGGACGTTTGGGTGCAGATCTTGATAATATCTCGCCTGAAGTCTTAAGCATCTATGAACAAGCTGCAAGAGAGATGTGGTCTAAACATGAAGAATTCGTGCGTAGACTTGTGATTGCAAGTGATAAACGACCTAAAGTGGCATAACATTAAGAAGTTAGGAAGGGTGGTGGGAAATATTTGTTCGATTAGAATTAAAGATCAGTAACGAGTTTTCTTTTATTAATAAAGAAATTAAGTATCCAGAAATTCCCTCAAAACCCTCAGAAATATTAGATTTTTACGAAGAGAGTTTACAAAATTTATTTTCTGAAGTTGGCTCTAGATCTGAGGTAGAGTCTACTCCGGAAACTGCTGTTAAGTATCTATAATTTCTGAAAGGATTATTCGTGATTGCATGGATCTTTGAGATAGAAAGTGAAGGAAAAGCTTACTTTTTGAAGTCAACTCTTATCGAATGGTTATTTTCTCTTGTAATACCAAATCCCAAGAATAATGAAGCAACGGACCTTATAAAAAAGCCAGTAATTCCCGGTAAAATTCCTTCTAAATCCGCAGAAATGTTAGATTTTTACGAAGAGGATTTACGAAATTTATTTTCTGATTAAATAAGGTTTATAGGTAATGTATTTATCTTTTTATTTATTGGATTTGGTATAACTTTGGGGGGTTCTCAAGTAGTGCTTTGTTTTTTATCTCCAGGAACAACATAAAGAAGTAATCTTTGTCCAAGAATTTAACTCTCCTTGGAAATTCTATCTGGCTCATAAATTTCTTGTAAATTTTAGGTTGCTTTTCTGGTTTAATTCCTGGAGTTATTGACAAAGTGCTCATATTTTTCTTTGCTGTTGATACAAGTCTTTCCTTATCTCTTTACATTAGCCAGTTCAAAAGGCTCAGCATGCAATATTGATGAAAGAAGAGATAAAAATGAAATGGATAGAAAAATTCTTTATAAATTAACGTCAGTTGGATATAAGGAAGAAAAAGGAAGATATTGAAAAGATTGACTTT
>JAFEBT010000074.1 GCA_018242545.1 Pseudomonadota bacterium | reverse complement strand
GGCGCTATTTATATGATTGCTTCTATCGTTTGGCTCAATTGATGACACGCCCTAATCTTTTTTTCCTTTTCTGCGAAACGAGAAGCCTTTTGAGAAACTTCAGCTTTTCGTTGACATGTTTCTGCATAAGAATAGAGAGGCGTTACGGTAAGTGATTTTGAGCCTATTTGAAAAAGTTGTTGAAACCGTGCTGTGTGCTCAGTTGTTAACCGATGTTCTCTAATCCAATTAAAAAGCTTTAAATCTCCCCAGAGCACATTATAATCATTTAAGGGATTTTCAGGAAAATCTTGAGAACGATAGAGAGCAAGGGCTGCCTCTTCAACATGATGCCATTTTTTAAACTGAGAATCATGAACTTTAAATCTTACCATACACCCTGATGCGATATCATAAACATCTTTATCAAAACTTTCTGTGCCTTCATAAGAGAGAGGAAGGCGCAAAGGTTGATTGTGTGTTTTTTGAAGAAGGAATGAATCGAGCGTTTTTGAACTCCAATCTCCACAAGGAAGGAATAAAAAAGGAGATTTTGTGAAAAGAAGAAGATCCAATAAATGCGCCCGTGCTATATCACTCACTGAAGTTCTATGGTTACAAATTTCACCAGCATATAAATAATACCCCCAATCCATGATAAGAAATCCGCCACGGTGCGTTCTTTCATAGAGTTGAAGGTATGTTCCTAAAACATCTACAAGATGCCTTTGCGCCCAGCGGGAAACCGTAAGAGCGAATTGTATGTGTGCTCCAAACCCACGCTTAAGAAGTTCATTTTCATGTTCTTCAATTTTAAAAGATCCAAATTTATAAACTTTGCAAATTCCGACCTCTTCAATGATATTTCCAAGATATTTTTTCCCCCGTGTTCCTACAATGTACGCTCTCATTCCTTTGGGTAATACATATTGATGGTCGTTAATGTATTTCGCCATGGCATCACAAGATTGAAAATTTCCAGCACCATGATCTAAAAAATAAACGTCTGTGCGTCTTTCTTGATGGGCTATTTCCATAAGCCTTAAGAATAGTTTGCATTGATCTACTCCTAAAATATCATAGGAAGGTCCCCCATTAAAAAGCCCCCAAGAAGAAGTCGGGAGGCTATAAGATCTATTTAATTGTGAATAACTTGACTCTATGGAGTTCACAATAGACGCTGGTCGTGCTCTCCAATCTAAGAAATCTTCTTCCATACCAAAAAGCGAAGAAGCCATAAAAACAAAAAGAAAAAATAAGATAGATAAATAGAATTTAAAATGAAAAACCATAAATTAAAATCCTGATCAAAAATTAAGAATATAAGCATATACAAATCATTATAGAATACATAGAGCTAAAAATTATTTTTCAAGAAGGAAGCTCGCTTTTTTCATTTTGTAAACCAAATTGATTAGATTCATATTCGTTTGTTAAAATTATGGATTTTACTTAAAGCCCAGTTAAATAATATGCTTTCAAAAGCATATTATTTAGGTTATAATTCTCTTAAAAGCACTTTTAAGCTTATCAATTTTTTGAACTCGAACAAGTCTTGAAAAAATAATGCCCTCTAAAAATGCGCTTCTTTTATTTCCACCCCATATGGTTGAACAGGCTTGTTACGTTCTGGGTAATAATTTACGAACAGCAAGACTCCGGCGAGGCATAACAATTTCTGAAGCTGCCGAAAGAATTGGAACTGGACCTCGTGCTGTTATGGATGCTGAAAAAGGAAAAATTTCGACAGGAATTGCTGTTTATGCAGCTCTTTTATGGCTTTATGATTTACCCTCTTTTAACACCCTTGCTCATCCAAATGACGATGAAGAAGGATTAAGGTTCGCAAGCCTAGATAAAAAAATACGCGCTCGGAAAAGAAAAGGTCTTGATAATGATTTCTAACTCGTCTGAAAGAGAAGTTTTTGTTTATATAATACTTCCTGAAGAAACAGATTTTATTACAGCTGGACGTTTTGTTTTGGAAAATTATCCTCAAGGACCCTATGGAAGATTTGTATACGCGCGCTCATATCTTGAAAATCCAAATGCCGTTGAAATTGATCCTATCGAACTTAAGTTAACCAAAAATACTTATAATACATTTCAACACGAAGGTATCTTTGGAGCATTACGGGATGCGGGTCCCGACTATTGGGGAAGATACGTAATTGAAAAACAAAGTGAGCGAGCTCTTTTAAATGAAATTGATTATTTACTTGAATCTCCTGATGATCGGGCTGGAGCATTAGGATTTGGCCTAACAGTAAAGCCTCCTCTTTCCACCCACCACTTTAATAAAGTTATGGATCTTAAAAAGTTAATTGAGATTTCTGAAACTCTTATTCAAGACAAAAATGTTGATAGTGTTGGTGATTCACAAAGAAATAGAATTAAAAACCTCCTTTTGATCGGAACATCCATGGGAGGGGCTCGCCCAAAAACTGTTGTTGAAGACCATGCTGGATTATGGATTGCAAAATTCAATCGATTTGATGATAGGTGGAACGTTGCACGTGTTGAATATGCCATGCTTGAGCTTGCTCAACATGTTGGAATTAATACATCGGAACATCGTTTAGAATCAATTGGAGGGCAGGATGTTTTGCTTGTTAAGCGTTTTGATCGTAAAAAAAAGGAAAAAGAATATACAAGAGCACGGATGGTGAGTGCTCTTTCAATTTTAAGAGCTGATGATACATTTGAAAATAGGGACAAATGGTCTTACATTCTTCTTGCTGAAGAAATACGTCGTTTCAGTCAAAATCCAAAAAAAGATTTAAAAGAGCTTTTCCTTCGCATATGCTTTAATGCTCTTATATCTAACTTAGATGATCATCCGCGTAATCATGCTTTTATTGCAGAAAGAAAAAACTGGACTCTTTCTCCAGCTTATGATCTAACACCCTCTCCCGTCATAGCAAATGACCGTCGAGACCTTGCTATGATTTGCGGTAATTATGGTCGTTTTGCAAATGCAAAAAATATTCTCACGCACCATGGAAGGTTTCTTTTAACACAAGAAGAAGCCACGACCCTTTTAGAGGACATAACTCAAAAAATTGAAAAAAGTTGGTATGATATAACCCATAAATCAGGTGTCCATCGTTCTGACATTGAGCTCATTCGGCCTGCCTTTGTTTATTCTGGTTTCTTTATTTAAATTTAAGAGTCTAATACAATCTTAAATATCTCATTAAAGGATCATAGAGGCTCTGTTGCGTTTTTAAGCCATTCTTTCTCTTCGAAAGAAAGCTCGGGTGAGAGCTTTTCAAAGACTCTTTGATGATAGAGATTAAGCCAGTTTAATTCAGCTGGTGTTAAGAGTTCTTTTAAAATAAGTTTTTTATCAATTGGAACAAGCGTAAGTGTTTCAAATTCATAAAATTCTTTCCATTCTGAAGGGACCACAAGCAAAAGGCTTTCAATGCGTATTCCAAACGCATTTTCTTTATAATATCCAGGTTCATTCGAAACGATCATTCCTTCTTCCAAAGGTAAAAGGCTTGATAGACGATGAGAGATACTTGGAGGAGCCTGATGAACAGATAAAAAAGCACCGACGCCATGTCCTGTACCATGGGCATAATTGAGCCCTTTTTCCCATAAAAACTGCCGAGCAAGAATGTCTAATTGATGTCCTGTTGTTCCCTTGGGAAACTTGATGGAAGCCAATGCAATGTGTCCTTTTAAAACACGCGTAAAGGCTTCTTTTGCTTCTGGAAAAAGAGCTTCTTTTCCAAGAAGAACCGTTCTCGTTATATCCGTTGTCCCATCGAGATATTGAGCTCCAGAATCAACTAAATAAAGCTTCCCTGATGAGAGAATTTTGTCACATCCTTCTTTGGCATGATAATGGACAATCGCACCATTTGATCCTACAGCAGAAATAACTTCAAAACTTAAAGAGTGATATAAAGGAAGATGCTGTCGAAATGATGTTAGTTTTTGAGCTGCTTTTATTTCAGAAAGTTCTTGATCCAGCTCTTGAGTCTCAAGCCAACTTAAAAATTGGACAATCGCATATCCATCCCGCTGATGTGCTTTTCGCATTCCTGAAATTTCAGTTGGATTTTTAAGAGCCTTTTCTAAAAGACAAGGATCATCTGCAGGGAAAAGAAGAACATCTGTTGAATTTAAAATGTCTAAGATTGCCATAGGCGTATGATGAGGGTCATACCAGATTTTTTGTTGTGACTTAGAAATCTTTATAAGAGAAGTTTCTAATTGATCCATTTCTAAGAATTGAACTGAAGGATTGAACTGTTTTAAAAATAAAGAAGGTATTTTTTGAAGATTTGTAAAAATCTCCATATGTCCATCTTGATATAAAATACCTGTTGCTAAGAGAAGAGGCGTAAAAGGCACATCATTTCCGCGAATATTCAAAAGCCAATTTAAAGATTCTGGCAAGCTAATGTAAAAAGCATCTACTTTTTCTTTTTTAAGAAAATCTGAAATTCGAAGACGCTTTGAAAATGTGCTCTCACCTGCATAATGATCTTCCCACAAAAAAGCCTGGCTTGGAGAAGGCGTCGGTTTATCTTTCCAGATAAGATCTATTAAATTCGGTGTTATCCTCATAAGATGAATATTTAAGAGTTTAGAAATATTTTCAAGCTTTTCAAATTCTTTTACTGAGACCGTCCATGAATCAATTCCTAGTTTCATTCCTGCTTTAAAATGTGTTTTAAGGTATTGTTGTATATCCTCATATGATAAAGGAAAAACTGAAAACAATTCTAAATCTATCTCTGCCTTTGCAGCAAGTTTATAACGGCCATCTACAAATAAAGCAGCTGTGTCTTTAAGAATAATTCCAAGTCCAGCTGACGTATCAACGCCTGTTATATAATAAAGACGCTTCGATTCAGGAGGAAGAAACTCATTGCGAAAAGCATCTCCATGGGGAATAATGAACCCATCCAAATTTTCTTGCTCTAATTTTTTTCGAAGAGCGTCTATGATTTGAGGTGTACTCATGAAAAATCTCTTTCATTTTCATCAAAAGATTTTTTTCTATTTTTGCCGGGTATCCATAAAATATCTTTTTTTCCACATTCATTTAAAAATCGACTTAAAACAAATAAGAAATCAGACAAACGGTTTAAATATTGAATCACATAAGGATTGACATACTCTTTTTGAGCTAAAGAAACACATTTTCGTTCCGCGCGCCGACATACCGTCCTGCTCAAATGGAGATATGAAGAAACAACCGTTCCTCCTGGCAACACAAACGAGGTCAAAGGCTCAAGATACGTGTTATAAAAATCAATCTTCTTTTCAAGCTCCTTAACGCGTTCTTCTTGGATTTGAAGACGAGACTCTGAAGCTTTTGGAGAAAGAGGACAACATAAATCCGCACCGAGATCAAATAGGTCTTGTTGCAAGGATTGAATTTCTTCTTGAGTGCCTTTATCTTCCATATAAGTGTAAATAAGCCCGAGTGTTGCATTTGTTTCATCGACATCCCCAATGGCTTCGATGCGCAGACTATCTTTTAAAACACGGGTTCCATCCCCTAAGGATGTTTTTCCACGGTCTCCTCCTTTGGTATAAATTCGCGTTAATTGAACCATGAAAAATTTTTACTTTCTTTGAGATTTAAGATCATTCTTTCTAATCTTCCTTCTTTACAAAGACTTTTAAAAAAAACGTTTTACCTTTGCCAAATTTAATCTATAATCTCCTTAATATAAAGGAAATACCATCTTGATCGATATTTTAATTCTTGCTCTCTTTGCTGTCTTTATTTTATTTCGACTTTTTACGGTTTTAGGAAGCAGAACTGGAACAGAAAAAGATCCATTTCAAGAACCTTCTCCTCCTGAAAAAGACTCAAATTTAAAAAAGAAAGCAAAACGTTTCTTTAGCAAAGAGGCCATTATTGATGTTCCCTTTGAACAAACTGAAAAAGGTGTCAAAGGAGGACAACGCATTTTAGAATCATTTAAAAAGAAAGATTCAACTTTTAACGTACAAGAATTTTTGGAAGGCGCTCAGAGTGCTTTTGAAACAATTCTGAAAGCATTTTCAAACTCTGATAAAAAAACCTTAAAATCGCTTCTCTCTTCCAAAGTATTTTCCCTTTTTATAAAAGATATTGAAGCTCGTGAAGAAAAGCATCAAACCCTTCAAATTCTTATTAAAGATTTAAACGCTGAAATTCTAAATGCCCGTCTTACATCCCATACGATGGAAATTGATGTTCAATTTGAATCTGAACAAACTCATACGACAACCTCTCCTAATTCAAGCATTTCAAAACCTCCAATTGTTTCTCAAGAAGTTTTTATGTGCATTGATTTATGGACTTTTGAAAAACCTCTGAATGCACAAGATCCAAATTGGATTCTTATTGCAACAGAAGAAGGCCCTCCTTCCTCTTAAATGTTTATGCATTAATGACCTCTTTTTTTTCTAAACCCCTCTCCTTTGAAAATCTTCCTTTTTGGCAACAAGACTCTTTGGAAAACTTTTTTCAACCATTTAAAAAGTCTTTAGAAAGTTTTTTAAAAGATCCTGAACTTTGTCCTCCTTCCATTAAAAATGATCTTCTTTTAATATGTCATCATTTTCTTAAAAATTCTCCTTCTTCTCGTTCTGATTTTAAGAAATTTCTTGAAACTTATTTTACTCCAATGGCATCTAAAAGCCCTCAGCTTGGTGTTTTAACTGGATATTATGAAATAATATTAAAAGGCTCTCGTGTGCCTTCTGATCGTTATTCCGTTCCTCTCTATAAACCTCCTGCTGATCTTCTCTTTATTCCTGATTTAGGAATTTATAATCCTCTTTTAAAAGGCCAAAGATGGGCTGGACGACGCGCAGATAATCATCAGATTTATCCCTATTATACGCAACATGAAATTATGAAAGGAGCCCTTCAAGACTCTCCTTTTCTTTTTTTAGAAGACCCGATTTCTGCTTTCTTTCTTCATGTTCAAGGATCTGGTAAAATTTCTTTAGAAGACGGTACTTTGATACGCGTTAGCTATAAAGCAAGCAATGGGCATCCCTATGTTTCTCTTGGAAAAATGCTCCTTCAAAAAAAGATCTTGACCGAAGATCCTTTAACAAAACAAACCCTTGAAACATATCTTCGATCATTAAAGCCTGATCAGCTCATTGAAATCCTCTCTCTTAACCCAAGTTATATCTTCTTTGAGGAACTTTCTTCCTTTGAAGAAGCTCCGAGAGGTACTTTTAATACTCTTCCTTTAACCCCTCTTCGAAGCCTTGCGGTCGATCCTTTTTATATCCCCCTCGGGCTTCCTGTTTGGCTTAATGCTTTTGATGTAAATTCAAAAATTAGTTCTTTTTTTCCGCGTCTCGTCTTAGCACAAGACATAGGAAGTGCTATTAAAGGCCCTAAACGGGGTGATCTTTTTTGGGGAACAGGCGAAGAAGCAGGAAAAAAAGCAGGGCTCCTTAATAACAAAGCAGATATGATGCTCCTTTGGCCGAAAAAATAAATTAGGAGAGTCCAGTTTGGACTTATTTTCCCTATCTAGAAGCTTATATCTTCTGAATTAATTTGAAGTTAAAGAAGCAGTAAATTTTCTTTTAAAGTCTTGCGTTAAAGCTTCCAGGAGAGCGCCTTGCATATTGGTGTTCCAAATTTGGTCTTTTTGTTCATCCGTTGTATCTTTACCATAGGTTTGAGATACTTGAGCCTCGAGAGTGAATTTATTTTTCACTTCCTTATCCCCTAAGAATATCTGAGCACCTAAAAGAATTTTATAGTGTGCAAGCAATTGGCCACCTTCTCCGGATTCATTTATCGTATCTGTCGCTGTCGCCTCCATAAATGAAATACCACTCCCTGAACCAAAGGATTTTCCTGTTGCTAATCCTGCTTCCCGGGAAAATCTTGTCATCAATGCAGCCAAATTAGTAAAGTCTTCCATAATCTTCGATCGAACATTGGCCTTAAATCCATGATTGGTTTTTGAAAGAGCTTTTTTTGTAACCGCAGCTGATGAATCAGAATCTTCAGTGTTCATAGCTTGAGAAGATTGAAATCCAAAAATCATCGCCATAGTAGCAAAAACGCCCATATAATAAGTGATTGTCATTTTTTCTCTATTTTGGATATTACGGCTTGTATAATTAACTTTCATTGTTCAATTCCTTAATATTAAATTAAAAAAATTTTAGATTTTCTCTAAATCATCAGTAAATCTAAAGCTCATTAACTTTTTCATAATTATTTAGAAAAAAATTCTGTATGATTTCGTAACTTATATCACGTTTCTTTTAATTTTTTCAATAAAAAGAACTAAAGTTCTAGGGCGTGTCATCAATTGAGCCAAACGATAGAAGCAATCATATAAATAGCGC
>JAFEBT010000073.1 GCA_018242545.1 Pseudomonadota bacterium | reverse complement strand
GGAGAGTAGATTTAGGAGAGTAGATTTAGGAGAGTAGATTTAGGAGAGTAGATTTTAGGAGAGTAGATCCTTAGGAGAGTAGATAATTAGAAAAGAATAGTAGGTAGAAATCAGGGAGAAAAGCCCATTAGAATATTTAGTAGAGAAGTGCTCTCTACATCTTTTAGATGCATTTTTTAGGGAAAGAAAAGCCCGTAGAAAGAGCCTCTCGTAGAGTGCCAGGGAGAAAAATCGCATATAAAATGATTTGTAAGAAAAAATGCAATAAAGGTCATGTAGCAGCAAGGGTAAAAGATAAAGAGTCTAAGATGGTCCTCTTAGTAAGGCAAAAATGAAGGGAAAATAGAAGGGAGTAATTAAGAAGATAATTTAAGAGAATATTTTAAGAGATAATTTAAGAAGATAATTTAAGAGAATATTTTAAGAGATAATTTAATAGATAATTTAAGGGAAAATAAAAGGTAATAAATCAGGATAAAAATTCGCAAAGAAGAAAAGATTTGAAAGATGAGAAAGAAGGGAAATATAAAGGCATAGAGTAGGGCATAGAGTAAGGAATAGAGAGGAATCGAGAGGAATATAGTAAGGCATAGAGTAAAGAAGATCGAACGAAAGAAGGCGAGAAAGAGCCCAAATCTAATCTAATCTAATCTAAGCTAAGATCAAAAGCAAAAAGAAGTCAAAGTTTAGGGGGAGATCTAGTGGGAGATCTAGTGGGGAAATCTAGTATGTAAATCAAGTGTGGGAAGATAGGGTCGAAAAGATCATATATCCCCGCGATAAGACCCCAAGAAATGAATCCCCCCCTCGCCCCAACGGGGTAAGTAATCGAGAAATAAGTAAAAGTCAAATTAGTGCTCATTAGCAGGAGAAGAAAAGCACTAGAAGAAGAGTAGGAGAAGAGCAGGAGAATAAAATCACTAGTAGAAGAGAGAAGATAATCGAATCTGTGAAGGCCCCAGGTCTAGGTGAAGTATGAAAAAATCGGCATATACTAAGAATCAGGCCCAAGAACGACGAAGTCTAAAATAAATAAATAATACCTATATGAAACCTAAAAGAAATTAGGTAAAGTAATAAAGATCGAATCTTATAATAGGATATAGCGTTTGATATTGGCGCAGGGAGAATGCTAGCGATGAGAACCAACACATGCAAGTCGAAAGGCGAACGGGTGAGTAAAAATTCGGTATCTACCTCAACAGAGAGGGGCTGAAAGACGATTAGTTAGTAGGCGGGGTAAAGGCCCACCTAGGCCAAGATCGTTAGCTGGTATGGAAGTATGAGCAGCCACACTCGAACTGAAACACGGTCGAGACTCAATAACCGAGGCAGCAGTGGAGAAAATTGTGCAATGGATGAAAATCTGACACAGCTACATCGCAAAGAAGCACTAGGGATAGTGACCAGAGTGTAGAAAGAGCCGTCCAAGTAGCGTGCCAGCAGACGCGGTAAGACGCTGGGCTCGAGTATTTCCCGTCATGACTAGAGGTGTAAAGGATGCGTAGGCGGATCATAATAAGATCTAGTGTTCGAAGAAAGATTTAAGAAAGGTTAGTGTATCGGTGGAATGAAGAGAGATTAACAGTAATACCAAAGGTGAAGACATAAATCCCAAACGAACAGACGTTGAGGCATGAAGGCTTAGGGAGCAAACAAGATTAGATACCTTGGTAGTCTAAGCAGTAAACGATGATTACTAGATACTCAAAAAGTGTCAAAGAGAAATCGCTAAGTAATCCACCTGAGTACTACGGTCGCAAGACTAAAATTTAAAATAATTGGCAGTTTAGAAAATCTAGCCGGAGGAGCATGTAGCTTAATTCGATAACACACGAAGAATCTTACCTAAGTTAGTGTTCGCAAGAACTCAGATACTGCATGATCGCCGTCAGTCTGTATAGAATATAACAAACAAAATCCATTAAAATGGAAGACGTCAGATGATATGGTTCATATACTTAGGGCAGCATATGTGCTACAGTGAGCGGAGTAGAGCGAAGAAAATATGTAAATATGATCGACCAGTAAAACCCGCGAGAAGAACGGAAAATTGTTTGCAATAACGATTGGAAGGCGGATTCGGTAGTAATCACAAATAAGTAAGTTGTGGTGAATTTAGCAATTCTATTTGTACAAATTGCTCATCATCTCAGGGAAGTGTATTTATACATGATCTTGAGAAAGTTGAAACATGGTTTCGGTACGGGAACGTGCAGAAGGACAGAGCGCGTATAGGTTATCAGGCAAACTATCTTCCTTCCAAGTAGACGAGAGGAGTTCGAGTCTCCTTATGCGCAACGAAAAGTCCACACAATAGTATGGGTTAAAATCCAAATATTATTGTAAAAGAATTCAAAGTAAAAAGGAAATTACGAGGGAAGACTAGGGTGTAGAGACAGGGTCGAAAGAACATCGAAAGTCTGATCCGAGAAACGCCGACGATCAGGAGACCATAGAGGGAAACCTCTTAAAAGAGAAGACTCAGCGAACTGAAACATCTAAGTAGCTGAAGGAAAAGAAATCAAAAGAGATTCATGTAGTAGTGGCGAGCGAACCATGAGAAGTCAAAAGTCTAATCGAAAAAGAGCCGAAAGCGCAACAGGGTAAAAGAGTCCCGTAGGCCCTAAAAACGAAGAAGACAAGAGTACAACATGTAAAAAGGTTGGAAGAACGGGGAACCGAAACTCGAAGACTAAATATCTCTACACACCGATAGTGCAAGAGTAACGTGAGTGAAAGTTGAAAAGATTAGCAAAGCTAAAGTGAAAAAGAACCGAAAATCGTAATGACGGAGCAGCCAAGAAGAAGGCGTACCTTTTGTATAAGTGCGAATCGTAAGCAGTCAAATGTAATGCTAAGAAAATAGCCATGCCAACGTTGTGGCATGATCCTACTTAGATGTGGATACAAAGTAATTAGTATTTGCAGAGCTCTAAGGACAATGAACCAAAACATCGTGGTAGATGTGGAGGGCTAGGATGTGTATCTAAGATGAATGAAAGTGAATCGACATTAGAACCTTCGTAAAAGGTAAACCCGACCACTAGAAAGGGTTAAGTGTTAGGTGTAAAAGTTTTATGCTCTCTTACGCACAACGTCAAGTAACACCGGAGGAAAGTCGGCATCTAAGGATCAAATAATGTACATAGGATTGAACGAGGTAACTCCAATAATTGCTTCCGCAAGGGAGAAGCAAGTCAGTAATGGCATGTATAGATTAGTGGAGAGAAGACAAACAAAAAGCGAAAGCTCATCGGTAATAGAAGAGATAGATCAGTACGGTCGCAAGACAGGAAGATGATCAATTCGAAAGAATGCAGACTTGTTTAAGGGTGAGACGCGCTATTAATCGTAGTAGCAAGGCACATGAACCTGCGAAAATCCGCAAAAATCGAGAGAGGCATGTGCCGATACGAAGATGTAGAAAGGAGCTAATATTAGTATAAAGAATAGGTCAGCATAATATGAGACCAACAAAGTCCAGTCAAGTAGATAGTAAAAAAGCATCAAATTACGTCAAGTAGCAACAACGATAAATAATAGTTGCATTCCATTACAGGAACAGAAGTGAAAAAGCAACTGTATCCGAAGTAAGGAGGCGATAAACAAAGAGTCTTGCTTGAGCCGTATGCATAGAAATGTGCAAGTACGGTTCTGAGGGGGGGAAAGATCGAAATATCCTACCTATCCCAATTGGGCGTGCAAGTGATATATAGTAGCAAGTCGCAAGGCGTAGTGAAAACGAAGAAGCTACAGTATATCGGACCCGAAACTAAATGATCTACTCATGACCAGTTTGAACTAGTTTGTAAAAGAATTAGGAAGGAACGAACACGTGAATGTCGCAAGATTCTGTGATGAGTTGTGAGTAGGGGTGAAATGCCAATCGAATTTAGAGATAGCTGGTTTTCTGCGAAAACTATAAAGGTAGTGCCTTGTATGTGAGTAACTAAGGTAGGGCAATAGGCGACATCTATAGAAGAAGTCAAGAATCACCGAATGTAGAGACTATGAAGTACAAGAGTCAGACTTAGGGCGATCAGGTTCTAGGTCAAAAGGGAAACAACCCAGAATAGAAGTTAAGGTCATTAATAGAAGCTAAGTGTGCAAGGACAGTAAAGTAACATAGACAACTAAAGAGTAGGCTTGGAATCAGCCAGCAAACAAAGAACGCGTAACAGCGCATTAGGTTAGGTTATTTTGCGCCAAAAATATAGGTGGCTAAGCTTTTAACCGAAACTCTAGAAAGAGGTAGCAGAACATTTCGTAAACTCGAAAGAGATAATGCATGCATGAGTAACTAAAAATCAAGAAACAAGATTGACCGTAAGCTCAAGGAGTAACAAGACAGTACCTAAGTAACAAAACCTGAAAAGGAATGATAATGGAGATAAGGTCGGGAATTGTAGTATTGTAAAATATTATAATAATCAGGAAAGGCCCGCCTAAAGAAAACTGTACCAATCTACCACAAGTGAGCAAGTAGAGAATACAAAGGTCAATGCATAACCATCCTAAAGGAACTCGGCAAAATGTACCGGTAAGGCAACGAGAACGGTAACTTTTAAATAAGTAGCATAGAATCGGGAAGGCCGACTGTTTACTAAAAACACAGCTATTTGCGAACATGTAAATGGAAGTACAAGTAGCGATCCCTGCCCAATGGTCGTATCCGAAAGTTTAAGATGCAAGTCAAGGATATAAGGACGACTAAATGGCTGCAGTAACTCTGACTGTAATAATGTAGCGCAATCAATAGTCTATTAATTGTAGACAGGTATGAAGGGGAACACGAGCTTTCCGCTGTCTCTAGGATGAAGCAAGTGAAATTGGAGTCGTAGTGAAGATACTATGAGATATATGGCGGGACAAGAAGACCCTAGAAGCTTAAATGTTATCATAAGTTGCTATGTTAAGATTGCCAAAGTAGAGAATTAGAGAATCTTAAGATAAAAGTGAAAGACTAAAAGGCTAATATTGACATAGCTAAGATTAATAAAAGCAAATAAGACGACATCTTATGAGAGACATTTTGAATGGGGCGTTAGCCTTTTAAAGAGTAACAAAGGTTATCAAAGGTCGGCATAGAAGCGCAATAGTAAAAGCCGGCTTGACTGTAAAGTAGATATACAGAGCAGGGTCGCAAGACGGATATAGTGACCAGCTACAATGTAATGGTAACAAGTAGCAATCAAAAGGGAAGCTACTCTAGGGATAACAGGGTAATTGAGAATAAGAGTCCATATCTATTTCTCAGATTGCCACCTCGATGTTGAATCAACGTATCCTGGGGCTGCAGAAGGTCCCAAGGGTCCAACTGTTCGTTGGATAAAACGTTACGTGATTTGAGTTTAGAACGTAGAATACTGCGTTAATCGGAAGAGATTTCGATAAAAAGAATCAACTTATATCGGTGAAGCCTAAACCCTATTGGCAAACTCCCAATCAATCGACAGGGCAAGGTAATACCGAGGGAAGGAAAACTAAGACCTCATAAAAATCAATTCAGCTAAAAGTAAATAATGAAAAATAATGAATGAAAAAAGTAATAAATGAAACACAGAAGGCATATATAGCCGGTATAATCGATGTAAATGGTAGTATAATGGCTCAAATAGTGAAACATGAAAGCTATAAATATCATTATGAAATCCGTGTGTCAGTAGTATTGTATCAAAAATCGATAAGACATTGGGCGAATCTAGAAATGCAACAAGAGATAGGAGGAGAAGTCCGACAAAGATCGAAAGGAATGTCAGAATTGACAATAACGGGATCGACACCAGTGAAGAATCTATTAGAAAAGATATTACCATATTTAAGATTAAAGAAACGAATAGCGGAATTGGTATTAGAAATAATAAAAGATAAAGAGAGAGCAGTAAGCAAAGACAGCTTTTTAGAGGTATGTAAAAAAGTAGATAAAGTTAGCGAGCTTACAGCCACGAAAGGTCGAAAAACAACCTATGAAGTGGTAAAAGCCTCAATAGAAAAAGAAACTTAGTGACCACCTGTAGAGACTTAGCCCATAGCAAAAGAGGAAAAGCTTAGGGCGGATAGCTGCCAAATCCTCGCAGTTATAACACGTTGACTCCTAAGGCGAAAAAAGCCAAGGATGAAGATATAGTCCATACCACATGAAAATGTGGAGAAAAAATGCGTAAGACAGTTCGGTTTATATCTGCCATATAAGAGAATCAAACATCAAGTTCTGCATTGTACGCAAGGATCCGCAGGACGGTCCCTCTGATATACTTGTTGTCGTAAGGCATAGCAAGGTAGTTAAGGATCAAAGGATAAGAGTTGAAAGCAACTGAAACTCGAAGCCTAAGAAAAATCGATTCATAGGATAGCATAAGACTAATGCAAAGATAGGTAACGGGTGTAAGCAATGAGAATTGTGTAGCCGAGTTATACTAAAAATCCATAAACTTTGAAAGAAAGGAAAGAGAGAATAAAAACAGAAAGGCGTAAAAAGCCCTCGAGAAGATGAGAGAAAGCCCAAATCTAACCTCATAATATCTCAGAAGAAGACCATAGAATAGCACGTAGAAGAAGAAGATCATAGAAAGCCGAGAAGAAGAAGGCCAACTAAGAAGATAAAGAATGCGAACAGAGAAGATCGAACGAAAGAAAGAGAGAAAGAGCCCAAGGGCAAAGATAATCTCAGAAGAAGAAGAACCGAGAGTGCTCAGAAGAAGAACCGAGAGTGCTCAGAAGAAGAAGAAGATCATAGAAGGTAAACTAAGAAGATAAAGAAGGCTCAGAAGAAGAAGAACCGAGAGTGCGAACGAAGATATAGTATGAAGATCCCGTCCGAAGATCGAAAGAAAGAGAGCAAGAAGATCGAAAGAAAGAGAGCAAGAAGATCGAACGAAAGAAAGAGAGAAAGAGCCCAAATCTAATCTAATCAAATCTCCTCAGAAGAAGATCACATAGTGCGAACGAAGAAGGTCACATCGAGCTCAGAAGAAGAAGAACCCATCGTGTGAACGAAGATCTCGTATAAAGATATAGTATGAAGATCCCGTCCGAAGATCAAAAGAAAGATCGAAGATAACCCCCTGAGATCAGAGAAGGCCGAGAAGAAGAAGATCATATAAGGCTCAGAAGAAGATCTCAGAAGAAGAAGGTAAACTAAGATGATAAAGAATCTAAGAAAAAAGTCATAAAGGCGACCTCCAGTTTCCTACGAAGAAAGAGTGGGGGAATCTCCGGAAAAAATCCCCTTTAAATAGGATGAATAATCGTAGGAGAAGTCCGTCGCAGAGCAGACAAAAGGTTAGAATCCTTAAGTGATAGCAACAAAGGAAAATGACAGGAAATATAACAATATTAGGATCTCCATTTGAGCAATTTGAAATAATTCGAATAATCCCTCTAAAAATCGGAGATACATTAGATTTATCAATAACAAACTCAACAATATATTTAGCATTAGCATTGGGTATATATACAATAGCATATAAAGTCAATATCGAGAAAGGTCAATTAGTGCCAACACGATGACAAGCGGTAATCGAGATAATCTATACACAAATAGTAAATATGGTAATGGATAATATCGGAGATGGAAGATATGTACCATTAATCTGAACAATATTTATAAACTTAGCAATAATGAACCTAGTCGGAATAGTGCCATACACATTTACACCAACAGCACATATAGTAGTAGGATTTGGAATGAGTTTAAGTATATTAATAGCAGTAACATATTTAGGATTTGAGAACTATGGAAGTAACTATTTAGCAATGATGATGCCATCAGGAAGTCCAATGGTATTAGCATTCTTACTAGTAGTATTAGAATTCTTATCACAATTAGCCCGAGGAGTGTCATTAGGAGTTCGATTAGCGGCGAACATAACAGCCGGACACGTATTATTTGCGATATTATCCGGATTTACATGAACAATGTTGACAGCCGGAGGAATAATATCAATATTAAGTATATTCCCAATGTTTGCAGTAGTGTTTATAACAGTATTAGAAATGGGAGTAGCATTAATCCAAGCTTACGTATTTAGTATCTTAACTTCTATATATATTAACGATTCAGTTCATATCCATTAAAATGCCACAACTAAACGTAGAAACATTTGTAACACAATACTTATGATTAGTGATAATACTAAGTATAGCATACTACAAGGCCTATAACAACTTAGCATTAGCGGAAATAATCAAAATCCGAAGAAGCTCAGCCGGCCAAGGAAAATAATCAAGGGGCAAAAGCCCATAAAAAGACAAAAAAAAGAATAGTCAAACCCATAAAAGGGTAAGGCATCGAGGTAGATAGTCCCAGCGAAGCACAAAATTCTACATAACATTCTACATAACATTCTACATAAAATTCTACATAACATTC
>JAFEBT010000072.1 GCA_018242545.1 Pseudomonadota bacterium | reverse complement strand
AAGTCAATCTTTTCAATATCTTCCTTTTTCTTCCTTATATCGAACTGACGTTAAATTAAGAAAAATTCAATCCCTTAAGATAGAATATAGATTCATATAAAGTTCTCAAGCCAAGATCCCACACGGCCAGCTTTTACTATTTTAATCCTAAAAAACCTTAATTGGTTTTCAAATTTAATAATTTTACTCATCCTCCTTTTCAATCGTCGTATAGAATTAATGTAATGCATTTGGAGATGACGTGTGGGTAGTCCCTATAAGTCGTCTTTGGTCCTAATTTTTTTTAAATTTTTTTCTTTTTAAAGAGATTGACAGTCTGCCTTCTTACTTTTAAGTTAGCGCTCACACCAGGGGTGCCAAATTATTTGGCTGAGAAAATACCCTTATGGGACACCTATAATGTCCCTTCACCTGATCTTGGTAATGCCTGCGTAGGGAGCGTGAGAATGAAGAGAACATCCACAAGACGGTTTGTTCCTATTTTGCTTGGAACAATCTTTGAGTATTACGATGTCGCCCTCTATGGCTTTTTAGCCATTCCCTTTTCAAAGTACTTTTTTCCAGCCCAAGAAGCTTCTGTTTCACTCTTGGAAACCTATGGCATCCTCGCCCTTGCTTCCCTTGCAAAACCTCTTGGAGCTTTGTTTTTTAGCTATCTTGGAGATAAATTTGGGCGTAAATTAGCTTTAAGCTATAATCTAATTGGAGTTGGGGTTCCGACACTTCTTATCGCTCTTCTGCCGGGATATAATACTCTTGGGGCTTGGTCCCCCGTTTTCCTTCTTATCTTACGCGCTTTTCAAAACTTTTTTTTAGGAGGTGAATTTGATGGAGCTTCCCTTTATATTTTTGAACATTCCCGTCCAAAGCAAAAATGTTTTACAAGCAGCCTTCTTTTTCTATGTTTTAGCATCGGAACGTTTTTAGCTTCTTCTGTTGTCACGCTTACGGCTCAGTTTAATATGCCTTCTTGGAGTTGGCGCTTGGCTTTTTTGGGAGGAGGAATCTTAAGCTTTCTTGTTGTCTATCTCAGGTCTTTTCTTCACGAAACACCTCTTTTCTTAGAGCTTCAAAAAGACGATTCTCCGCTTTTAAGAAAAACCTTCTTGAAACATATCCCTGCTTTTTTCGCAACATTCTTTATTATGGGATCGGTAGGAGGATGTTTTCAATTTTGTTTTTATTTCTTAGGCCCCCATCTCACTGAAAACCTACACCTCCTGCCTTTTTTAAAAGTTTCCGAAGCCACCTCTTTGGCATTGCTTTTCTATACCTTTAGTTTTCCACTTGGAGGGATTTTGGGAGATATTTTAGGAGCACGACGTTTGTTAAAATTGTCTGCTTGTTTTTTAATTCTTCTTGCGTCTTTTAGCCTCAATCTTCCTTTTCTCAAAAATTATTTCCCCATCGTTTTAAGCATAAGTGGCATTCTCTTAGGCATGATGTCACCCACAGCGTATGTTTTAATCATGGATTTGTTTCCAAAACAAATCCGATACCGTGGCTTAAGTATTGGGCATACCTTGGCCAACATTATTTTTGCAAAAAATACGCCTTTTGTCTCCCAAGTACTTTTTCAACAAACGGATATTCCAATGGCCCCTCTTTTATATTTTCTTTTTCTTACGTGTATGACATTATTGGGTCTCTTACTCGAATCCCTCAGCATCAAGAAGAGCTCCTTATGACCCTCCTTATCGCCAGCTGGAATGTAAATTCCATCCGTGCCCGCCTTGAAAATGTTTTAAATTGGATGCGTTCTAAAAATCCAGATATCCTTCTTCTTCAAGAAACAAAAGTTCAAAATCAAGATTTCCCAAAAGAACTTTTCGAAGATCTCGGATATAACCTCGCTCTTTTTGGACAAAAAACATATAATGGTGTCGCTATTCTTTCAAAAAGTCCCTTGGAAGATATACGCTTCGGTCTCACAAGTGGTTCAGAAGAGGCGCGTTATATTGAAGCTTTCACCTCTGGTGTGCGGATTGCAAGCATTTATGTTCCCAATGGACAAGCAAAAGATTCCCCTAAATTTCCATATAAGTTAAATTTTTTTAAAGATCTTCAAACACGTATCAAAACGCTTCTTTCCTATGATGAAATTCTTGTCTTAGGGGGTGATTTTAATGTCGCACCAACGGATTTAGATGTTCATGATCCTTTTCTTTGGCATGAAAAGATCCTCTGTACTTCTGAGGAGAGACAAGCTTTTCATGCTCTTCTTCATCTTGGCATCTTTGATGCTTTAAGATGTCTTCATCCTAAAGATCCTCTTTATACCTGGTGGGATTATAGAGCCAACTCTTATCAACGAAACAATGGTCTTCGAATTGATCATTTTTTAGCATCTTCCCAAGCTTTAGATTGTCTTGAAAAAGCAAATGTCGATATCCAAGAACGTGGTCTTGAAAAAGCTTCCGATCATGCTCCGATTTGGTTAACATTAAAAAAATAATTTAAAAAAAGTCTTTGAGACCGCATTGACGCTTTGAAAGAGAAGGGGTATGCTGAAATAAAATAAGGAGAATGGAAATGGTACAAGTAAAAATTACAGGTCGACATATCGACATTGGGGAGTCTCTTCAGACGCATATTCGGGAGCATTTTTCAACGGTTGCTTCTCGTTATTTTGGACGTACCGTTGATGGATCCGTTACCCTTACAAAGTCTGGATCTCAAATCCATGTTGATATTGGTGTTCATCCAGGCCGGAGCCTTGAAATCCATGTAAAAGGAGATGGCCTAGATCCTTATCACGCTTTTGATGCAACGCTGGACAAACTGAATGTACGGATGCGCCGTTATAAATCTCGCCTAAGAGACCATCAGAGCATCCCGCGGGAAGATAACGCCATTCATCGGGGGCTCCAATACATCCTTCCCAACCAAGATATTGATATTGATAATGTGGAAGAGGAAATTTCCGACGCAGCTCCCGCTGTTATTGCCGAAATTGAAACAGACATTCCATCTTTATCTCTCCCAGAAGCTCTCATGCATCTTGATCTTTCTCAACACTCAGCCCTTTTCTTTAAGAACAAAGGAACTGGAAACTTTAACATGGTCTACATAAGACCGGATGGAAATATTGGATGGGTGGATCCCGATGCAAAGGCAAAATCGATTCGTATTACAGCCTAAAGTTTTAATTTTTAAAGTATAAAAAAGGCTTTCCAAATATTGGAAAGCCTTTTTTAAGATAACATCAAATTTTTAAGGTATTAGGACTCAACCGGAGCATCAATAAGAAGTCCGCAAAGTTGATGCAACATGAGATTCGTCCGAGCAGTCGCACCAGCTGCGCATCGTCCAGCTTGTTCAGTCGTCATTATGAAAAAGTTATAGAGAATATCATTTGTTTGAGTCCTTAAATGAGGTTTGTTATCCCAAACACGTTTTGCAAGGAACAACGGATGAAGCAATCGGCTGGAATGTCCTTCATCTGCAAACCCAAACTTAACAATTCGCTTTGAAAATTCTTTAATCTCAGCATCGTTTAATTGACCTCTTTTAAATCTATAATAAAGGTCAGAAAAACCTGGGCCACCATGTTGGTTCTGGGCAAAATAACTTTCAAATTGTGGAACACTTTGTGCCGAATTCATAAAACTTTCAATAACTGGGCTCGTAAGATCCAGGTGTTTTCCCGTATTTAAAGTCTCATAAAATGTAACAATCTCATTTTGAAGATGGGAACAGGCTTGAGAAGGATATTGTACAACATGTTCAAGAGGATTTTCATAACGCAAGCCATGAAGTTCCAGTACTCTCGGCAGAAGGGTCCTTAAGCGATTTAAAAGCACCTCTCCTCCGCCAAGCTTCTTTTGTGAGAACTTCATAATCCCTTCATAAGCTTCACTTCCGTCAGCTCTCTGGGTCCTCGCAATTGCATCAACCGTGGTGCAAATTCCATTGTACTCTTCTCTTAAAAGAGATCTTCTTTCCTCTTGCTGTGCTCTAAGTGCCGCAGCAGCTGCTTCTCTTGCTGCGCGTGCACGTTCTTCTTCCAACTGGCGCTCTACTTCACGTCGCTGAGCTTCCTGTGCTTGAGCAAGACGGCGAGCCGCTTCCTCTTCAATTCTTAAACGTTCTATTTCTGCTAAACGGGCTGCTTCTTCTCTTGCTTCAATTTCCCTTCTGCGTTCCTCTTCTGCTCTGCGCTGAAGAGCTGCAGCTTCGTCTGCCCGCCGTTGTTCTTCTTCTCTTAAACGTTGCGCTTCTGCTTCTGCGATAGCACGCTTTCTTTCCACTTCTGCACGTAAGACAGGATTAACATCCACCATTTTATTTTCAATAAGAGTTGGATTTAATTTATTCAATTCAACCCCTATGCGATCCCATACATCAAGATAGACTTCTTCTGCCTCAACATCAGATTGTGACCCTCTATAATCAGGAATAAGAAATTGCCTCAAACCTGATGAAGTCTTCGGAAAATCTAGTAAACCTCTATGAATAAGCAAAACATTCCTGACAAGGTCCAAGGAAACTTGGCAAAAGGTTTCAAATTCTTGAAGAGGAACAACAAACATATCACCTTCTAAGACATGCTTTTGTAGTTGCGGTATTTTTGGTGCCATTTCATTTAATTGCTGTTCAAAGAAAGTATATCCTCTCTCTGCTGCCTCCCATATGTTCTGACCTCCATTTTTAGATTTGTATTTCTCTCTCATCTTTTTGAAAAAAGAAAGGTTGCTTCTTACAAGCCCTACTTTGTCATTTATCCAGTTCAAATAAGGAGGGCTCATTAAGACGGAGGAACTCTGACCTGTAGAAGCAGGTTGCGCCTCTTGAATAGCACCAACTACCTCTTCCATAAGTTGGGTTATAGATTCTTTGAAGGGAGAATACACTGCCTTACTAAACTCGAAAATGTAATCTTTTTCTTCTTGTGAGAGATCCTCATATGTTCTTCCTGCAACAGCAGCTGCAGCTGGAAGAACAGCAGCACTCCTTCTTTCCTCTTCCTGCATTGCACATACCGGCTCAATATTTTGTAAAAACGAAGCAAGAACAAGAATAGAACATGCTACTTTTTTCATAAATTTCATATAATTCATTGTATATTTCTCTTTCTTAATTAAATAAAAAATAGTCAAAATAGGTCTTTATTTAAAAAAAATAATTGATTTAGATATTTTAAATATTTCCATATATAAACAATATATAAGCTATTAGATTTAAGATTTCAAGGTTCATGACATATAATTTTGTTAAAATAATAGACTCGCTACCTTATTTCAGAAAAATTATTTTTTAAAATTTCTTTTTCTTCTTTTACCAGAATCTCTCTGATCACTTTTAACTCAGCAATTTCTTGATTCAAATCTAAAAGGGCTTTTTGGCCTTCTCGAGCTAAGCTTTCAAGAAGCAAGCGTATGCGCGTATATTCGTGAGGAGATGAGAAAAGAAGAGACTTTTGAATAATAGGCTTTGAAAACTCAAGAAGAGCAGCGAAAATTTGTTCCGTTTCTTCTTGTCTTTTCAAAAGATTTTTTGATTTTTCTTCCAACACTTGCGTAAGCTTTTCAATGGCATTTTGAGAATGTTGAACAAGAAGAGAAGTTGAAGAGAAACTCTTATTAAAAGATAAAAACATAAAAAACTGAACTAAGAGAAAAAAAAATGCTCTTTTTTTAACAAAATCCATTTAAGACCCTTTCCGAATCAAGAGAGAATGACCCGTCATCTCATTAGGAATCGGAAGATCCATCAAATCAAGAATTGTTGGTGCAACATCCGCCAACGTTCCATTTTGGAGTCCTTGAATTCCTTTCTCAAGAGGGATATTCATCAAAAGACAGGGCACAGGAGAACAGGTATGCGCAGTATGGGGAGCTTTTGTGTCATCTTCTTCCATTTTTTCAATGTTTCCATGGTCTGCTGTGATTAAAAGAATACTATCTGTCTCTTGAACACCTTTGAGAATTTTTCCCAAACACGCATCTAAAACTTCAACGGCTTGAATGGAAGCTTGCAAATTTCCTGTGTGGCCCACCATATCTGCATTTGCAAAGTTAACAATATAAACATCATACTGTTTTTTTGAAAGAGCCTCCAAAAGAGCTTCAGTGATCTCATAAGCAGACATTTCCGGCTTTAAATCATAAGTCGAGACTTTAGGAGATGGAATTAAAATTCGATCTTCTCCCAAAAAAGGGGCTTCGCGTCCCCCATTAAAGAAAAAAGTTACGTGTGCATATTTTTCTGTCTCTGCAAGATGGAGTTGGGTCAGTCCTTCTTTTGAAATAACTTCTCCCAATGTTTTTTCTACCTTTTCAGGTAAAAACAATGTTTCCATCCAAGGTGTCAAATGATCAGAATATTTTGTCATTCCAACAACCTTTGAAAACTTAAGGTTAGATTTTCGATCAAAAGAATGAAAATTTGGAACAATGAGCGCTTCAAGAATCTCTATCACGCGATCTGCTCTAAAATTAAAGCAAAGAAGACCATCACCTTCTTGAACTCCTGAATAATCTCCAATTACTGTCGGAAAAATAAATTCATCTGTAATCTTTTCTGCATACGAAATTTCAAAAGTTTCAAGAGCAGAAGAGGATTTAACTCCTTCTCCATAGGCAATCGCATTAAATGCTTTTTCAACGCGAGGCCATCGCTTATCCCGATCCATGCCATAAAATCTTCCCGCAAGTGTTGCCACATGAACAAAAGAATCTGTTGAAAGCTTTTGAAATAAAGGATCAAAAAAAGCTTCGTAATATCCTAAAGCACTTGTGGGCGGCGTATCTCTGCCATCCAAAAAAAGATGTAAATAAAGAGGAATCCTCTGGGCATTCAAAATTTCAATGAGCACTTTTAAATGATTCATATGAGAATGAACCCCTCCTGGGGAAAAAAGCCCCATAAGATGACATGCTTTTTTGTTTGTTTGAAGTGTCAGAATTAAATCTTGTAAAGCAGGATTCTCTGACAAAGTCTTTTCAGAAATGGCTTTATTAATACGTGGGAGAGACTGAAGTATAACCCGGCCGGATCCCAGAGCTAAATGCCCAACTTCAGAGTTTCCCATTTGACCTGCTGGAAGACCTACAAAAGACTCAGAAGCTTCTAAGCTGCTCTTAAAAGCTTTTTTCATAAAAGCATCCCAATTCGGTGTTTTTGCTTCATTAATGGCATTATAAACATTCTCTTCTCCTTCTCCCCAGCCATCTAAGATACAAAGAACCAGAGGATGCTTTAGAAGTGCGTGAGAAGGTGATGAACGTAAACTCATAGAAAAGCTCCTAAAGATTAAGATCCACGATGATAAGGATGATGATTCAAAATTTGTTGCACGCGATAGATTTGTTCAATTAAAAGAATCCGAACAAAGTCATGGGGCCATGTTTGAGCGCCAAAAGAAAACATTCGATCTGCCTTTTTCTTTAAAGAGTCTTCTATGCCATCAGCTCCACCTATTAAAAAAGACATCTGTTTGGTTCCTAAAAGATGATGTTTTTCGATAAAAGAAGCAAAATTTACGGTTGAAATATTCTCTCCTTTTTCATCCAAAATAACAAGAAAACTTTGAGGATTCAGGACCTTGAGAATATTTTGAGCTTCTTGAAATTTATCTCCCACTTTTGAAGCAGGAACTTCCGTTATTTCCAAAGACCAGAGAAGACGTTTTTTATACGTATCCCAAAGCTCCTTAAGAGCAAGAGACTTTAAAGACCCAACGGCAATAAGTTGAAGCTTCATCGTGTTTCAGGAGATTGAAGACCACGCTTTGCAGAAATATTTTTCTCTCCTTCTGTCCAAAGTGTTTCAAGGTTATAATGGGCCCGTGTTTCTGGTTTAAAAAGATGGACAATAACATCATTGAGATCGATTAAAACCCATTCTCCTTCACTCCGTCCTTCAATCGAAAGAGCATATATCTTTTCTTTATGAAGCATTGCTTCAAGTGTCTCAGCAAGGGAAGAGACCTGACGTGACGATGTTCCCGAGGCTAAAACCATAAAATCTGTTAAAGCAGACTTGCCGCGTACATCAATCACATGAATCTCCGTTGCTTTCTTTTCATCCAAAATCTTTACAATCAAATCTTTTAATTGCTCAGATGAAACAGGTGTTTTTATGTCTTTTTGTGTAGGTGACATGTAATTTCCTTCTCAATCATAGGAGTTAAATGGGACTTTTCTTTTTATAGCAAAAAATTATAGAAAAAGCATTACAGCTTTGCACAATGTATTTTAATAAGATTTAAGATGTCTTCAAATTCAGGTTTTTTAAATCTTTTTCCTCTAAAAAGAGTTAATTGGCCATTCTTGAGGAACGCTTACTGGATATTTCATGAAGAACTTTCATATAGTTATAAGAAGTTTGTCATGTCTTATCAAGCTAAGTTATTTATTTTAGAGATTCTCATTATTAATCATAAAGCCTGCATACTGCTAATAGGCGAATTATTAAAAACAGACGAGCTTTTTATGATAAAAATTTAAAATAAGAGGACTTAAAAAAATACAACCTGTTTTTAAAAAGTAATACTTCTTTTAAAAAATATATTGATTAGATTTAGGTATTACCTTAATATATATTGTAAGAATTTCTATAAAAGTTAAGGAACCATCATGTATTGCTCAACTGTCACACAAAAAGGACAAATTACAATTCCAGTTCATTTCCGAAATTCTCTGGGAATTAAAGAAGATGATAAAGTTGAATTTATTGCAAGCTCAAAAGGTATTACCCTTGTGCCTTTCAAGAAAAAATCTATTTTAGGGCGTGTCATCAATTAAATTGACAAAGAAGGAGAGAGAAGAGATATTGAG
>JAFEBT010000071.1 GCA_018242545.1 Pseudomonadota bacterium | reverse complement strand
ATATTTTGTTGGTACCTTCATCTGGCTTCCTTAATTTTTTGTCCACACAACCTAATACGAAGCGCTGTCAACATACTGAATTAACTCAAAAACAAGCAAAAAAAATTTTGTCTTTTGCATTTAAAGTTTGTCAGAATATTTATGGGCCATTATGATAATTTTTTTAAGAACCAAGAGAGGTTTTGAATCTCTTTTGAAGCATACAAGGGGGTTAAAATGCAAACTGGCAAAGGTTATTATTTTTTAGCGTCCCCTTTTAAAGGAAGTCTAAAAGAAAAAGAAGATCGATACGCCCTTTCAAAAAAAATCGCTGCAACCTTTTTAGAGCATAACATAAGCTTATTTGCTCCTATTTTGTATAATGAAGCTCTTATTGATTTCTTTCCAAACATCACACAAGAAAATCGATGTCAACTTTTAATGCCCATGAATCTAGATCTTTTGTGCCAATCTAAAGGAATGGTTTTATTAAAAATTGAAGGATGGGATACATCTTCAGGAATTCAACAATATCTTACAATATGTCAAAAAACTCACATCCCCATATACGATCTTCTTCCAGAGGCACTCGAGTTTCAAATCGAAAAGCTAGCACAGATATTTTCTTAGTTTTTAAGTCAATGTGATCCCCTCATCATTAACTTTCAAAAGGCTCTTAAGATATAAAGCATTTATGGGGGCATATCCATGGCGTGTATTGTTAAAATAAATCCAACTGCTTGGAGATGAAATGGCCTTTATTTTTTTAACCCAAGAACTTAAATCTTCTTCGGTATACGATAAATTATAATATTTATTTCCATGGAAGCGGATATAAAGAGCATCTCCTGTTGTTTGAATATCTTCACTCAAATCAAATCCAATTGATGTACAAAAAATAATATTATTTCTTTTGAACGACTTAAACACCTCTTCATTCCACCAACTTAAATGTCGAAATTCGACCACATTAGTATATTCTGCGTTAAGAAGGTCTAAAAGTATTTCTAAATTTTTAGGGGTATAAATAAATTTTTTTGGAAATTGAAATAAAAAGGGACCTGTTTTTTCTCTTAAGATGTCACTCAATCCGTAAAATCCTTTTAATTTCTCCCTAGGATTTTCAAAAAAATCATAATGTGTGATGTATTTATTCACTTTTAAAGAATATTTAAAATTTTCTGGAGCCCTCTTATACCATGTTTGAAGGGTTTTTTCCGAGGGGATTCGATAAAAAGTGCTGTTCAGCTCTACTGTTGAAAAATATTGTTTATAATAATCAAAAAAATCTTTTGACGAAAGATTTTCAGGGTAAAAATGTCCCCTCCACTCTCCATAATACCACCCAGAACAACCAATATGTGCTTCCTTCATAAAAAATTTCTTTCATTGATAGCTTATGTTTCTTATCACAAAAAACTAACTTTCTTCTTTACCTCTCTTTCACTCCTTCCTTTAGCTTACGTCGTTTTTTCTTTTCTTGCTATCAATTTCATAACCTCTAAAAATCACCGTATTAAAACAACGGGAAGATCTGTCCATTTTGTCGTGTAAGAAGGAGACATATTCTTTCTTTTAGGCGCCCAACGTGAAGACAAAGAAGACGCTAAACATAAAGACCTTTTCCCATGCTTTCTAGAAAGCCTATCGACGGCCTTAAATAAGGACCTGTATTTTTCATCAGATCCTCCTTTAAAAGTTTTTTGACTCGGAAAAAGGGTTAATTGAGTCTCTTGGGGTTTTAAATTAATCAGTAAAATTCCAGCTTTTTTATAAAAAGCGCCTTCTTTAAAAATCGAAGGAAGCGCTTTTAAAACGCTCTCCACCATAAGCCGCGGGTCTTGTACGCCTTCGGGAAACATAAGAAACTTAGAGAGGAAAAAAAGTCTTCCAGCTTTTGTTGTTTTTAACCCTAAGTAAAAATAAAGACCAAAGGCAAAAAGCCCTCTTTTTCGAAGCTTTAAAGCGCCTTCTTCTAAAAAAGAAGAAAGGGGAGCTTGAATGTCATCTATTTTAGAAAGCGAATCACCAAAAGAGCGTGATACTTGTATACTTTTAGGAGATGATGGCGCTGTCTCGAGAGAGAAACAAGGAATTCCTTGAAGTTCACGCACAGTTTGTTCAAGGACAACAGAATGGATTTTTCGAATCCATTTGGGATCAGTTTCAGAAAGATCTTTTGCAGAATTTATCCCAAGCGCACGAAGTTTTAGGGATAATTTTCTTCCCACACCCCATATTTCTTCAACTGGTAATGCTTTAAGCGCATGAGAAATATCTTCTTCTTTCTCAAGTATGCAAACTCCTCGATAAACTGGATCTTTCTTTGCATAGAAATTTGCAATCTTTGTGAGTGTTTTAGTATGTGCAAAACCAAGGCTTATGGGAAGGCCCAAATATTGAAAAACCGTTTTTTTGATGCGGTTCCCAAATACATTTAAGTTCTCTTCATAGGACGGAACTTTTAAAAAAATCTCATCGATGGAGTAAAGTTCCGCGTCTTCTGAAAAAGAAGCAACCACTTCTGAAAAACGACGAGACATATCTCCATAAAGTGTAAAATTTGATGAAAAAACAGTTACTTTATAACGTTTTATGAGATGTTCAATTTTAAAAAAAGGCACACCCATTGAAATTCCAAGCTCTTTTGCTTCTTGAGAGCGGGCAATAACACATCCATCATTAGAAGAAAGCACAACAAGTGCTTTTCCGACTAAATCTGGACGAAAAACACGTTCACAAGAGGCATAAAAATTATTAATATCGATAAGGGAAAACATCTGACAATCTTATAGTTTTCGAACGATGGATGTGACAACACCCCAAATTAAAAGCTCTTCCTCTTCTCGAAAGATGAATAGGAGCATAGAGAGGGTTTTCAGCCTCTAGATATATTCCTGTTTTATCTTTTTTAAATCTTTTGACTGTAAGCTCACCATTAACAGCTGCAATAACAATTTGATTTGTCTGGACAGGAAGAGAGCGATCGACCACAAGAATATCATTTTCTTGGATACCAGCATTCTTCATCGACGCACCACTGACCCGTACAAAAAAAGTAGATGCCTTGTTTTTAACAAGGTATTCATTTAAATCCAAAGCATTGTCACTATAATCGTCCCCATGAAAAGGCAGCCCAGCTGGAACAAGGGACGCATAAAGCGGCAAAGATGAAGCAGAGGTTTCAGATAAAGGAACACATTTAATATCTGTAAGGATGCAAGAAGATGAATTCATGAAATTTCTTTCTTATATTTTTCGTAAAAATAATAATTTAAATGATCTATAACAAGAATCCCAGATTCCATTATAATTTCCAACCCAAAGAAGAATGAATGCAGTTTTAAAACATTTCTAAAAAACCTTGATTTTTTAGAAAAAGCCCTTTATGACGTTATATTCTAAAAAAATGTATCTTCGAAGATATTTTCTTAAACTCTAAGCTTAATAGGGATTATCCTCCTCATTCTTTAAACAAATTAAAAGTAAACAATTTTAACATAAAAATTCTATAGATTGGAAATTAAAAAACATGAAAAAATTTATCGGACTTCTCATAATCAGCGTGTTTTGGATTTGTGCTTCATTTGCAATGGGAGGCGCAGAAGAAGACCTTGAATATAGGGAACGCCTTAAAAAGTCACGACTCGGAACATACTTATTAAGTGGGCAATATAAAGAGGCCTTAACATATTGTGAAGGAAAAAAAAGGGCTCTTTCTCAAGAAGCAAAAAGAGAAAGAAATGATGAAAAAGCGCTTATTTCTAGTTATTTTGATAAAGTACATACCATGCTTCAGAGCATGCTCGATTCTGGCCTTAACTTTTTTGAATCTAATCCACTCACTACATATAGAACACTTCTAGGAAAGCTTGATATGTATCTTTCAAAGTACACACCTCTTGAGGAGCCTTCAAAAACACTCACCATTATTATTGAAGAAGAATAAAAAATTTTGAGAGTTTTACTTTCACTCTCTTCATAGTCACATGTGACTTTTTTTAAAGTTTAAAATATTTTAGGGTAAAAACCTTCTTATCATCTCTGATAAGACTTCTTAATTTCCTCTAAATAAGAGTTAATCAGGGTCAGCCCCATTTCAAATCGTCTTTGATTTAGCTCAGCCATCGTCCCTTCAAAAGGAAGAATTTCAAATCCATTTTTAGAAACACTCACCTGAGTACCATACCTTTGTTTCATCCCCAAATATTGAAATTTAAGGGCAACTCGATCATAAAGATACGCATAATTTTTTTTATTCGTTTCTCCTGTTTTAAGTAATTGACTTAAAACAAATAAACATCCTGCTTGAAAATTTGCATCTTCATCAGCATGTTGCACCAACATCCAAGCATGGTAATCCGCTTCAGGTCCAAATTTAGAGATTGTAATCCAACCATAATGTTTTAAAATTTCTTTCATTTTTTGCATATGAAATCTATCGATTCTCATAAGAAGCTGACCTATAATAGGATTTTCTAAATCATGAATTAAAAGATTTCGAGCTTCTTGATCTAAAAAGAACATTTCAGCAAGAATTTTTTTAACATACGCCACATCTTCTATGTTCCCTTTTAAAAAATGTTTCTGTTCCTTCTTTAATTTTTCTTCCAGACTGTGAACTTTTTCTTTGAAGGGCTGTGCTTTTAATAAGGAAGGACAAATAATTAAAAAAATTAAGAGAAACTTAATAAGATGAGAAAAGCAAACTTTAAAAATTTTTAATAAACTAAAGATACTTAAATTTCTTTTCATTTAAAATTTTCCATAATCTTAGTTACATTTTCTTTTTGTTTCAAACGTTCTTTTTCCCAAGCTTCTATGAGCCCCTGTCTTTGAGTGCCTGGATTTTTCTTTATAAATCTTTGTGTAAAATTAATGTAGGCCCATTCTTCTTTTGGGATACTCCCTTCTTCTTGGCGTCTTTTTGTTTCTGCGCGCCACATATCTGCAAATTCTTGATAAGTAGGTGGATTTCCTTCCATCCAACGGTTATGAATCCAATCAACTCCAAACGCTGTAAAGTGAAAATCATCTCCAATGAGTTTTTTAAAAAAAACACGGGTTTTTAAATCATTTTTGTAACTTCCTTTTAAAATAAAGCTATTGGGAGTAAGAGGACAGTCTTTTCCTTTCTCAGCGCATGAAACAAGAGGTAACTTTGGGTTATTCATTACTTTGCCTGTTTCCACAAAATGCAAAATTCGAAGAACTAAAATCCCTTTTTTCCCTTCAATTGGTAAGAGAAGCTGCCTGCAAAGGTTCTTGAGTTCTTCCACATGAAGAAAATTAAGTCCTTCTTTTAATGTTTTTAAATCGTGTGGATTTATACAAGGAAACTTTTCAGGCATTTTCAAACTCTTTTTTCAAGTAAAAGTATCTTAAAAAAATCTTCAAATTTTATTTGTCTTTTATAAAATTTTTCTCATCCTTTGTGTATTGAGAAAGACAAACATCTAACTTTTCAATAGAATCGGATGTAGTTATCCAGGAAGTTACAAACCGATATAAATTTGAAGATAAAGATCCCCAAGAATAAAAACCAAATCCTTTTTTCTGAAGATATTCAGCGCATGTAAAATCAAGATTCACAAACACTTCATTTGCGTCAACGTTATGAACAATTTTAATATTGTATTTTTTAAATACATGTGCAAGCTCCTGAGCTTTTTGATTTGCATGCCATGCATTTTTTAACCACAAATCTTCTTCTAAGTATGCAAGGAGTTGGGATGCAAAAAAACGTGATTTTGACATAAGTTGCCCAGATCTTTTATGAAGATAATCAAAATTTTCTGCATAAATCGGGTTAAAAAATATGATGGCTTCAGCACACAAAGCACCATTTTTTGTTGCACCAAAGCTCATGACATCAACGCCTGCTTTCCAAGTGATATCAGCAGGTTGGCATTGAAGATGGACCAAACTATTTGCAAAACGTGCCCCATCCATATGAAGGGGAAGATTCTGTTTCTTACAAAATTCAGATATTTCTTCCAAATCTTTTATTGTATAGGCAGTTCCAGCTTCAGTTGCTTGTGTAAGGCTTATACATCCTGGTTTTTGACCATGGGGTCTCAATGAGGTTGCAATTTGAATATGTTCATGGATACATTCAAGATCTATTTTTCCATTGAAGGTCTCACTCGTAATCATTTTAGCACCTCCTGTAAAGAGTTCAGGAGCACCACATTCATCTGTATAGATATGAGCCTGAGTTGAGCAAAAAATAATTTCGTAGGGTTTAACAAGAGCAGATAATGCCAGACTATTTGCAGCCGTCCCTGTGTTTGTTAAATAAACTAAAACATCTTTTTCAAAAAGTTCGGACAAACGTTTTTGCAATTTGCAAGAATAATCATCCGTTCCATAGGACGGTTGATATCCGTGGTTTGATGCAACAATCGCATCAAGAATCTCCAGGTTAACAGGAGCGCCGTTATCGCTTTTAAAATTCATCTTTCTTTCCCTTTCTTTTTAAAAGGTATTAACTAAAAAAGTATTGAAGGTTTATTTTTTCTTTTTTGAGCAAGATCGCTCTTTTCCTCTCGATCCAGCTTTTCTTTTTTGAACAGAACATTTAGGATCCCATGGTTCTTTATCTTCTCCAAGTGTCGGCCCACAGGATGTCTTATATTCTGTCTCTAACCTTTGAATAAGACACCTTAATCCTTCATCTAAAACAGACATTCCAACATCAAAAATATGAGATATAACCTCTGCTTCTACAGGGGTAAAAATTTTGTCTTCACTTAATTTTTCTTCTGCCTTTTCTTTCAAATTTTTTGCTACTTGAGCGATAATAAATTCATATCGAGGATCTTCTTCCTTTAGCGCACTCAAATCATCTATAATGTCTATTAAAGTATCTCCTTTTTCAAATTTAAGTCTTGCATTATAATTATAAAGGGTGCGCACAACGTTGTCTTGCTGCCATAAAGCTTTCTTAAACAAAATTATAAGAGTTTTCTGACGCTTAGTAAGAGGTTTTATGTTTTCTTTTAAATCTTGGATAACAGCATCATAAGCCTGTTTCCTTAACTTTTCAGAACCTTCTTTATAATTTTTTAAAAGCTTTTGAAGATGAGGTTTAGAGTCAAGACTAACTTCATCTTGCTCAAGCCTTAAAGCTTTCCCTTCTAAAAAATTCATAAAAATTAGAAAAAAAAGAATTTTTAAAAATCGACTTATTTTAAAATTCACCTTCATTTTAATAAAACCTCTTACAATTGTTCTCTTAATTAAAAATCAAAATAGGCCTTCTTTTTTAAAGAAGATGACGAACAACTTGTATCGTGATGGCACAGATTTTGCAAAGAAAATCAATTGACACTCTCTTGTGTTGTTAAAAGCAAAGAGCTTTCGAGTCTGTCATTATAAATTTTTACGCCATAAAAACTTTTAAAGAAGGAAGATCTTTTTCAGAAAAGAGAGAATAGACGTTCAAAACGGAAAGTTCTGCATTTTCTCGGAGCCATCCTCCTCTTTGTGTATATTCATGTTCAAAATTAAGTTTTAAAGGAATTTTAATGCTGTTCTTGTTATCAACATCACAATAAATTTCAAGTTTACGGGCTTTTAAAAATTTAAATGCTAAGGATGCCAACGCATGAACACTTTCTGTTCCATACCCTTTTCCACGTTGACTTTTTCGAATGAAGTAAGAAATTCCAAATTGTGGAATCTGCCAATCACTCTGAAAGGATGGAAAACCACAACGACCAAGAACCATGGAAGTTTCTTTATCAATAATAAGATATCGCAGAAAAGTTCTTAAAATAAATTCTGCATGCTGACGGCGGCAATCTTCTTCAACAGACTCTATGCTTGGAGGCTGAGAGGGCCATCTCATCCATTTTACATAATCTTCATATCCATCTAAAATTGCCTCATGCACGCTTTTTCCAAAACCAGCTTTTGGTATTACCAATTTTAAACGAGATGTCTCAATTGTCTCAGGAATATTTATTAAGATAGGGTTCATTTTTTATTTACACCTAAATATTGTTTAATCGTTTCGACTTGATCACACGTTGATTTCATATCATCACCATGAAAATTAGAACATTCTTTCAGTTTTGCATCAAAAAATAAAGGTCTTGAATATTCGTCCAGGCTCTTGAAACAAGGTTGTTTTCCCGACCCACTTACGCCCCTAATACCTATAATTTTGATGTCCATTTCTGACTATATTTCCCTATATATTTTAAATAATGTTCTTATAAGAAATTGAGAATATGTTTTTCTTCACCTAAAATTGACTGTCCCCCATCAATAATAAAATTTTGTCCCGTAATATTCTTTGCAAAATCGGAAATCAAAAAAGACACCATGTGGGCAATATCTTCCCCTGTTATAAATCGTTTTAAAGGAATAGGCCTTGTTTTTTCTTGAATTTCTAATTTTGTCATGGAAGTCGCATCATAAATTTTACCTGGACTAATGCTATTAACTGTAATATTTGAAGAAGCAAATTCAAGGGCTGCCGTTCGCATAAAACCATTTAATGCAGCTTTTGAAGTGGCATAAGCCGACATGTGGGGCAACCCAATCGTTTCTCCTGCAAGAGAAGAAATATAAATGAACCTTCCAGAGTTCAATTTTTTCATGCCTTTTAAACAGGCCTTCGTCATTAAAAAGGCCCCTGTAAGCGTAATATCAAGGGTGTCATGCCATTCTTGCAAAGAAAGAACCTCAATGTCTTTCCAAGGATAGATTGCTGCATTATACACGATAGAGTCCCGTCAAGAGGTGTAAAATTAGATTGAGTCATTGGCAGACTCCGATTCAGTTATAAGAAGGTGCATAGAAGGAAGACCCATATAACTTTGTTGAACCAACCAATCTTCATCGATCTGGTGGAGAACT
>JAFEBT010000070.1 GCA_018242545.1 Pseudomonadota bacterium | reverse complement strand
TGCTTCCATTTGCAGAACATCATACTTGTTATTTTAATTTATGGAAATAGTATTAATAGGCATTATTCACTTTTCTTAGCATTTAAGACTAAAAAAGAAGCGCTATGTCTATCTTCAAAAAACACTAAAGAGGCAAAAGATCTTTTTGGATGGCTTGTTGGAAATCTTTGCTACAGGATTGCCATGCAACAACATCAACCTTAAAAGGCAGATCCGATTCTTCAAAATCTTCGTCCAAGTGAGCTCTAATATTCCAAAGAATATTATCCATAAAACAAATATCTAAATCAGAAAACCGACGAGGATTTCCATTGACGCGAGAACCAAAGGCATAAAAATTATAAGGATAACGCGAAAGAATTTCCTTAATGATTTTCAAATGACGCTTTTCAATAATCATCCCATTAATTCCTCAACGCGCTCAAGACGTCTCTGTATTTCTAAAGAAAAATCATCAAAACTGGAAACAATTTCTTTAAGAATTTCTTGTTCATAAGTATGCGTCGTAAGATTTCTTTTCTTTTGAAATTCGAACCAAATTTCTGGATCATCAATAAGCTTCTCAAGAGCAGCTTTTCGGAAGGTATCTTTTGGAGATCCTGTTTCTTGTCCTTGAGATTCAAGAACACGCTTCATCAATTTCCAAGAAAGCTCATAACAAAATTCAAAAGCTTGGACTGCGCCTGCTTGATCTCGATCTGTTTTCATATCTTGTCGAAATCTTTCAAAGGTATTTTGGGCTTTTCGAAGATTATCTGTTTTTATCTTATCCATTTGATCATCTTTCTTTGTAAGAATTCCTTATTTTTGTCATACCTTTTTCATGAAGTAAAGCTGTCTTTCTTTATGTTATTGAATGAATTTTAAACTTTAAAAGAATAAAATTGAGAAAAAATAAATCTTGAATTTCTTATAAAATTCACTTAATTTGAAAATATGACTCTAAGCACATACTCTTTTACGCTCTGTTTTCTTTATAAGCGACCTCGATCGCACGCTTAACTGTTCCCTTTTTTCAAAAAAAATTAACATCTCTTAAAAGGTCCTTCTTTAGGTTTCTTTTGAGTTAAGCTTGCGAGTAAAAAAATGCATTCTTTTCCTTTCTCTTCCTATCTTGCCTTTTTGTGCGCCGCTACATTTTATATGTATCAGTTCGTGTTGAGAGTTTCTCCAAGTGTCATGGTTTCAGACATGATGCTTTCTTTTTCAACAGATGCTGCCGGCATTTCACTTCTGTCTTCTGTCTCTCTCTATGCCTATAGTTTTATGCAAATTCCAGCTGGAATTTTTGCAGATGTGTGGGGACCTCGACGTCTCATTCTTCTTTCTATTTTCTTATGTGTTTTGGGATCTTTTCTTGTTGCAACAACCCCTTATTTTTCCATTGCCATTCTCGGACGCATTATTATTGGCATTGGATCTGCCTCTGCCTTTTTGAGTGTTGCAAAAGTTGCTCTTGCAAAGTTTGGATCTCACTATCAACCTCTCTTTTTTGGTTTTACAATGGCAGCTGGCACCATTGGAGCCTTAAATGGAGGAAATACGATCGCATTTCTTCTTGAATTTATAACGTGGCAAGAAACCTTGCTTCTTCTTTGTGGCATTGGATTCCTTGTCGCTCTTTTTAATTTCTATGGATTGACTGAAAAGTCCATAACATCTCAAAAGAAAAAAGAACACGATCTTCAACTCTCAAATGTTCTTTCTTCTATTTTGACGATCTTTAAATCTGGTCAATGTTGGATAAGTGCTTTTGTAGCCCTTGGGATCTATAGTACGATTTCTGTTGTTGCAGATTTATGGGGTGTCTCCTTTTGTATGCAGGTTTATCATTTACCACGTGTGAAAGCTGCTCATCTTGTCTCTCTTCTTTATGTTGGACTTTGTATTGGAAGCATTGTTATTCCTTACGTGAGTTATAAATTCTCCTCACAGAAAAAGATTATTATTGGATGCCTTATAGGTCTCTTTATCAATCTTTTTCTCTTATTTTTTCTTTCAAAAGCTTCTCTTTTTTTAAAAGGTGTCTTTTTTTTCAACATAGGATTCTTTTCTGGAGCTGAAATGGTCTGCTTTGCATATGCGTGCAGTATTGGCTCTTCTCAAAGCTCTGGCACAATTACAGGCTTTATAAACGCAGCTGTGATGATGGGAGGAGCCTTCCTTCAATACCTTTTTGGCATTATTTTAACAACGAGCTGGGAAGGTATTCGAGATGCTCAAGGAGCGCCCATTTATCCTGAACAAGGCTATTATATGGCCTTTGCCCTTATATTAGGAACTGTTCTTTTAAGCCTGTTTTCTTCTTTTTTTCTTTTTTCCTCTTTTAAAAAAGAAAAATCTGTTTCTGTTAAAACTCACTTTTAAAGGAGATCTTTCATGACAAACATAACCTACCAAGATTTTGAAAAAGTTAACTTGCGTTCAGGTCGGATTATAAAAGCAGAGCCCTTTCCAAAAGCACGTAAACCCGCTTATAAGGTATGGGTTGATTTTGGTGAAGAAATCGGCATTAAGCAAACGTCCGCTCAAATTACTGATAACTATGCCCTCACGGATCTTCCTGGGAAGATCGTCGTTGGATGCGTTAATTTGGATCCCAAAAACATTGCAGGATTTATCTCTGAGTTCTTACTTGTCGGGTTTTCAGATAAAAATGGTGCTGTTTCCCTTGTCACTGTTGACCTTCCCATCCCAAATGGACAAAAGCTATTTTAAAAGGATTTTCTTTTTCTGTTCTTTTTTAGCCCATGGAATTTTTGACATGGGCTCTTTCTTAAAATAAAGACCTGATCATGAATTAAAAGAAATGCGCCAGGAATTTAAAATGTTCGCAACGAAATGAAAGAGCAATTTTCGAAAGCTCATACCCTATGGGCAGATCTTTTAAAACAAATTTATGACATTAAACTTGATCAATCTCAAAGGAACGCAAAGGCATAAATTAAAATTTTAAAGACATTACATCTCCAAAAATTAAAAACTCACGCCCTTAACATTCATTTCTTCCATTATTGAACGAGAGATCAACCGACTTTATCAATTTTTTTTTAAAAAAGAAAATATTGCTTGAGGATTTTCAACATCGTAAAGCTTTAAGCCCGAGCTCCCTCCTTTATAGGATTGGGGAGAAGCATGGCTCTGCAAAAGGATTGTTCCCACACCAAAAAATCTTTGAAGTGGACTTTGTGTTAAAGAAATTTCTTTTATGTTTTTATATTTTAGATCAATAATCCGCAGAGAAAAAAAGTCTCTATAATATTCAACCCGATCATCCAAAATTTTAAAATGAGCATTTCTGTAGACGCTTTTAACAAGAAGAGCTCCTAAAAATGAAACGATAAGTTCACATCCAATAAGAAAGAAAAGAATTATAAAAATAAAACTCCCTTCTTTGTTAAACTTAGCAACAATAATGGGTGAAAACACGCAAGAAAACAAAAATATAATGAGAAAAAATCGAATAAAATGTTGAATAAAGCAATATTTTGGCGTTAAAAAATCTAATTTCATTTTTATTTCCCCATTTTTTTATTATTCTTGCTTATAATATCCTAATACCCTAGTAAATAAAATGAAATTTGACACTTATTTTCAAGACTTTTTTAAAGAGCTTCTTTTTTTAGGAAGGGTTCTTCAGGCCAATTTTCAAGATGCTGATCATCCAGACTTTCAAGTATTTCTTCTTCATCTGGTCCATCAGCATACTGGGGATACGTTGCAGGATATGTACTAACCTCACCAACTGGAGGCTCCAAAGGTCCTTTTTTTCCACACCCTTGAATTCCTAGCATTATAAGGCAGATTCCAAAAACATTTAAAATCTTTTGAATTGGCATGCTTCTTTTAGCTCCCAGCAATTATCATCCCCTCAATCATTAAGGTTGGAACATCAATCCCATATCGATGAACTAAGTCATTACAGGGCGTTAAATTTAAAAACATGTCTTCTAAATGTCCTGCAATTGTGATTTCACTCACGGGGTAGGTGATTTCGCCATTTTCGATCATAAAACCCATGGCGCCTCGACTGTAATCCCCTGTCACCAAATTTACACTCGATCCCATAAGATCTGTCACATAAAACCCCTTTGGCAAACTCTTAATAAGATCTTGTGGCGTGAGTGTCCCCGGACTCATAAAAAAATTACTGACAGAAGGATGGGGGACGCCGCCTGGACTCCTGCTTGCATGACCCGTTGTTTTAAGATTTAATTGCCGCGAAGTTCTTAAATCTAAAATCCATGTTTTTAAAACCCCATTTTCAATCACAGCCAAAGGATGGGTTGCAATTCCCTCTATATCAAATCCTCTTGATCTGAGACCCCTTTTAATATGAGGGTTGTCTTGAATCATGATCTTTTCTGAAAAAAGTTTTTTATTAAGTTTCTCTTTTAAAAAACTTGTTCCCCTTGCAATCGTCGCACCATTAATTGCGCTTGCCAGATGTCCTAAAAGGCTGCCTCCGACACGGGGATCATAAACAATGGGCATTTGTGTGGACTGAATTTTTCTAGGAGAAAGTCTTTTAACAGCTCTTTCGCCAGCTTCATGTCCAATAACGTTCGCAGGGATCATATCCTCTCGATAAATAGCACTCGTAAAAGCATAGTCTCTCTCCATTTTTCCATTTTTTTCAGCAATCATCGTTGCTGAAAGAGATCGACTCGAATCCTCATAAGAACCATAAAAATTCGTGCTTGTTGCAAGCGTAACAAGGCTCTTCCCCCAAGATGCTTCAACACCCTCTGATTGAGAAACACCTTTTACAGCCAGAGCTGCGCGTTCACAAGCTAAAGCTTCTTCGAGTAAAATCTCTTCCGTATCTTCGGTAGGATCACTGGAGTCAAAATCTCCATAACTTTGCGCAAGTTCTTCTTTGGAGGCAAGCCCACAAAAAGGATCTTCTGGAACAAGCTTAGCCATCGAAAGCGCACGTGTTACAAGATCTAAAAGTGAGTCTTTTGAAAGGTCACTGGTTGAAACAACAGCTTGTCTTTTTCCAACCAATACACGCAATCCGAGATCTTTTCCTTCTGATCTTTCAAATTCTTCAATCTTCTCATTACGACAAGAAAGGTTTAATGAGGTTCCTTGAACATAAAGAACATCGGCTTCATGAGCTCCTTGCTTTAAAGCAAGGTCGAGTGTTTCTTGGAGGAGAGATTGGATTCCAGAAGAAGATAAACTTGGATTCATAAGACAAACTCTTTAATAAATTCAATATGGCGAGACATGTTCTTTCTTTTTTAAGAAAGATACTCCTTTAAGGAATTATCTGATTAAAGCACTTAGGACAAGACCCAAAAAAAGAATAAAGCCAATCCAAACATTTGATTTAAATTTTTTTAAGCATGCGGATGCATTTTTAATATCCAAAGTTATGCTTTGTCTTAAAAAAAGAATGCCCACAATAAAACATGCAGTCTTATAGAGGGCATTAAAATTCATTCTTTCTCCAAACCAATAAAAAAGACCAAAACTTCCCATATAAATACTGAAAACAAAAACTCTAGCGTAATCCTTTACTTTTAAAGCGGATGATTTTACCCCCACATGTATGTCATCTTCTATGTCCTGAAATGCATAAATTGTATCATAACCTATGGTCCATAAAACTGTTGCAACATAGAGAATAAAACAGGTTAAATTTAAGTCTTTTCCTTGTGCAGTCCATCCCATTAATACACCTGCATTAAAAGTTACCCCTAAAAAAACTTGAGGCCAATATGTGAGGCGCTTCATCAAAGGATAAAGGGCGCTTAAAAAAACGAGAATAACTCCTAAAAATATCGTTCTAAGGTTAAATTGAATTAAAATGCCTAACCCACAGGTCAATAAAAAAAGAAGAAGAAAGAAAGCAGAAAAAAGAGAGGCTTTTTTTGACGCAAGGGGTCGCAAGTGTGTTCTTTTTACTTTTGCATCTAAATTTCGGTCACATATATCATTTAAAATGCATGCTGCACCCCGCATAATCAAAGCTCCAAAACTAAAAAGAATAATTTCATTTATTTTCGGGAAATAAGGAAATGCTGCTCCAAAAAGTCCTAAAAAAGCAGAAAAAAGTGGAAGAAAGATACCAACTGGCCTGTCCAGACGCATAAGGAGGATCTGTGTTTTCCAAAAAGAAGGAACTTTTGAAAGCTTTGCAAAGGGAATATCTGAATAATCAGATTCCTTTTTTTTATTTTCTGGTTGTTTTTGAATCATTTTTTCAAGTAAACTCATTTAAGTTTAAAAAATAAATTAAGAATGATAAGACCTTACATTAAAAATTTTGGTCTCCTTAATAGTTCTTGTCATAGATTTCTTTTTTTCTAAGACGAGAAACATGAGGAAGTTTATAAGTTTTCGAGGTTTCCACTTTGAGCGATGTTAAAATCTCTTAGGGTGTTAATCAAGCACTATAAATATTTTAAATACGAGGAAGGTAACTCCATGACCGATCAAACACATAGTATTCGTCTTTTTATTGCAACGCCCCTCAAAGAAAATGATCGTGTTTTCTTAACTCCTCGACAAAGTCACTATCTCCTCAATGTTATGCGACTCAATATTGGACAAAATTTTCTTGTTTTTAATGGAGAAGATGGAGAATTTTTAGCCCAAATTTCAGAAATTCAAAAACGTATTGTTCATTTGACGATTAAAAATCAAACCCATCCTCAACCTCCTGAGCACACCCTTAATCTTTTATTTGCTCCCTTAAAAGGAGAACGTCTTGGTTTTTTAATTGAAAAAGCAACCGAATTGGGCGTATCAGATTTTATTCCAATTTTTACCAAACATACCGTTCCTTCCTATATTAATCTTGAGCGCATAGAGGCACGTGCAATTGAGGCTGTTGAACAATGTGAACGCTTAACCATTCCAAATGTTCATGAAAGTATGAATCTTGAAGAAATCCTTGAAAAATGGTCTTCTGCCGAGCCACTTTTCTTTTGTGAAGAGCGTTCAAGCGCTCCCCTCCTTGCGGAGACTCTGCAAAAAGACAAAAGAGGATGTTCTTTTCTGATTGGTCCAGAAGGTGGTTTTTCTAAAGAAGAAAAAGAACTTTTGCGATCAAAATCATTTGTAAAACCAGTCAGTCTTGGCGCTCAAATTTTAAGAGCAGAAACAGCTGCAATCATGTCTCTTTGTCTTTTTATGGCTTTTTCTCAAAAAGGAACATAAACCCTTCCTAAAAAAATCATGCCTTCTTCCCAACTCTTCATAACAAAACCTGAAGAACTCTTAAGTTACTTTGAGGAAGGATGTAAGACACCTGGTTCTCTCAAAGTTGGGCTAGAACACGAGAAATTTATTTTTTATGAAGATTCCCTTCAGCGTGTCCCATATACTTCAAAAAATGGAATTTCAGACCTTTTTAAAGACCTTCTTTCGTTAGGATGGGAAGGTATTTATGAAAATACTACGCTTATTGGACTTACAAAAGAAGGCGTGCTTCTTACGCTTGAGCCCGGTGGGCAACTTGAATTTTCATCCTCTGCACACTTAAATATCTTTTCTCTCCAGAAAGAACATCAAGACTATATTTTCTCTCTTCTTAAACTCACTGCTCAAAAAAATTTTCTTCTTCTGGGTCTTGGCTTTGATCCTCTTTCGAGCTTTGAAGAAATTCCTTGGATGCCAAAAGAACGTTATCTGCGCATGCGCGAGTATATGCCTCATAAAGGCTCCCTTGGGCTCGATATGATGACACGTACCGCGAGCTTTCAGGTCTCCTTAGACTATGTCTCTCAAAAAGATATGTGTGAAAAATTTAAAATTGGCTTAGCATTACAGCCTCTTATTTCAACACTTTTTGCATCTTCTGTTCTTAAAGAAAGATGTCTTTTGCCTTTTCAAAGTTATCGCTCTTATGTTTGGCAACACACAGATAATGAAAGAACAGGAGGGCTTGAATTTGTTTTTAATGACGCCATGGGATTTGAACGTTATGTGGAGTATCTTTTAAATGTTCCCCTTTATTTCATTTATCGTGAAGAACGTTATATTCCCGTGATTTCTCAAACATTTCGGGATTTTATGGATGGAAATTTAAAAATTTTACCCGGAGAATTTCCCACAATCAGAGATTGGGAACTTCATATAAGTACTGTTTTTCCAGATGTTCGACTTAAAACCTACCTTGAAATGCGTGGATGTGATTCTGGCCCAATTGACTTTGGCTATGCTTTAGCAGCCTTTTGGGTCGGAATTTTTTATGATTCGCAAAGTTTTAGTCAAATTAAAGAGATTGTTGAATCGTTCTCGAAAGAAGAGCGTCTTTATTTAAGACAAGAAACGCCCCATATGGGCATCCATACTCTTTTCCGTAGAGAATCTTTAACAGTTCTTCTTTTAACCTGTTTAAAAATTGCACAAGAAGGCCTCAACCGTCGATCTATCCTTAATCCAAAACATCAGGATGAAAGCTCTTTTTTAAAACCTCTCTTTCAAATCCTCTCCAAAAAGGAATCTCTTTCAGATTCTATTTCAAAAAAATGGGAAGCACTCTCCTCTCAAAGTGAACAAAATGATTTTATCCGCTCACTTAAATACAATTAAATACAATCTTTTCTTAAATAAAAACAAACCCAACTGACAAAAAAGATAAGACATCTTCTTTCTAAGACGTATCTTTCTATGGCATTGACTTTCCTTAAAAAACATGATTTTTTAGTAATGTAGATATAACTTTAAAAAATGAGAGGTTTTAAAATGCAAAAGTTTTTAGCTCTATCGTTCTTAATCATTCTATCAGGAATGAGTTTCTCTTCTCATTCTTCACAAGCACATAAACATAAACATAAACATAAACATCATGCTTGCGAAGGAAAAAAACTCGGCGACTCGTGTGGAGAAAATAATAAAGGAACTTGTATTCTCTCAGGGCATGACAAAAAACATCTTCATTGCAAAACAAAATCCTAAGTAGAAATCGCCCATCTTTAAATAAGAGGAAGAATTCTTATTTTATTAAAAGTAAAAGTTCTTCCTTTAAAAAATTTTTCGCAATAATATAGATCTTTAAAGATCTCTCCCTGCTTCCCTCCTCTCCTAAAAAAAGACCTT
>JAFEBT010000069.1 GCA_018242545.1 Pseudomonadota bacterium | reverse complement strand
TGCCCGCTGCCAGACTCGAACTGGCACGGCCATATGACCGACAGATTTTAAGTCTCACATTCTTATGTTTTGGATGATATTTTTATATATCTAAAAGTTGATTTATTCCTTTTGTTCAAAACATTTTTTAGTCTTTCTTGATATTTTTAATCTTGTCAAAGTCTCTATAAGTTGCTACCTGTATGCTGCCTGGTTTTAAAGGTCCTTAAGCAATAGATACAACTGTTTTTAAAAAATGGATTATCATTAAAATGCCGAAACTGACCAAACGTTTGGTAGAAGGGACGCCTCCTCAAGAGAAAGATCTCATTCTCTGGGATTCTGAGACCACTGGGTTTTGCTGTAAGATCACGCCCATGGGAAAACGTGTCTACATGCTTTATTACCGAAGTGCCGATCGCCGGCAACGTAAGCCTAAGATCGGTGACCATGGTGTGATGACCTGTGAAGAGGCGCGTAGCATTGCACAACGTTGGTTGTATGAAGTGAGCCAAGGGAAAGATCCATCGATTGAAAAGCAAAAGTTGCAGAGCAATCCGATCATAAAGGAACTCAAAGAGCGTTATATGCAGGAGCATGCGCCTCGTAAAAAGCCTTCTAGTGGTAGAGAGGATGATAAATTATGGAAAAGTTATATCCTTCCTGTCCTCGGAAATTTGAAAGTCTCGTCTTTGACACGCGAAGATGTTCTTAAGCTCCATCATGATCTCAAACACATTCCCACCACAGCAAACCGTGTTCTGAGCTTGCTTTCAAAGGCGCTTAATCTGTCTGAGTTATGGGGGTACCGTCCAGATTACTCAAACCCATGTTTACACGTGAAGAAGTATCCAGAAAACAAAAGAGAACGGTTTTTGAGTACCGATGAAATTGAACGTTTGTTGATAATCTTGGAGAGGGAAGAAAAAGAAGGTTTTCACCCTTGGGCTCTTCATGCGATTCGCCTGTTATTATATACGGGTTGCAGGCTTAGTGAAATCCTTACGTTAACGTGGGAAGAAGTGGATCTTGATAACCAGTGCCTGCGTTTATTGGATAGCAAAACAGGCAAGAAAATAATTTACCTTTCTTCAACAGCCATTGAATTGTTTCAAGCTATTCCAAAAATACCAGAAAATATTCATGTAATTTGCGGTGGTAAAGACGGATCTCATCTTGTAAATATTCATAAAGCTTGGGGGCGTATTCGTAAAAAAGTGCACCTTGAGGATGTGCGACTCCATGATCTACGTCATACATTTGCTTCTGTAGCTGTGAGTCAAGGTTTGTCGGTTCCTGTCATCGGGGCTCTTCTCGGTCATAAACATACACAAACCACAGCGCGTTATGCTCATCTCATGCATCAACCTCTCTTTGAGGCAAGCGAAAAAATTGCACAGCAGATGGGGAAAAGGATGGTAGAGAGATAATGTTTTTTAATTTTTTGTGTTGTAATATTCTATAAAAAGAATATAATTGAAAAATGGAATGAACAGCGTTCTTTGATGAAGATTTTTTTCTATGGTTTGGAAAACAATAGAAGGAAATACAAGAGGAAATTTTAGCGGGTACTCGTCTCCTTAGAAAATATGGTCCTCATTTGGGAAGGCCTCACGTAGATACCCTTTCTGGTACCAGCTTAAAAAATTTAAAGGAGCTTCGCATCCAGTATAAAGGTGATCCATGGCGCATCCTCTTTGCATTTGATCCCAAACGTTGCGCTATTTTGTTAGTAGGCGGAAATAAAGGTAGAGATAAAAAATGGTATCATACTCATATTCCTCTTGCGGAAATGCGTTTTAAAAAACATCTCAAAAAGATGGAGAAATAAAATGGCTATTAGTGTTGAAGACTACATCAAAACTTTGCCTCTTGAGCGTCAAGAAGCGATTGAGCGTCGAGCACAAGAACTGATTTCAGAAGAAAAGACGTTGCAAGAGTTACGCAAGGCAGCTGCTTGTTCCCAGGTTCAGCTTGCACAAAAACTGGGAGTAAAACAGGCAGCCATTTCTAAAATGGAACGTCGTACGGACATGTATGTTAGTACATTGAGGTCTTTCGTGGAGGGGATGGGAGGCAGCCTGGATATTATTGCGACTTTTCCCCGTAAGGCTCCTGTTAAAATTACCCAGTTTCAAGATTTAGACGCTTTAAAGTCTGTATGAACGGGCATAAAATTTTATGATTTTTATTTCTGCTTTTTTCATGTCCGTTTTCTTGTGTGTTGGTCTTTGAGTGCAATGCGCACTTATGCGTCAATTAAAAATTGACTTGTGCTTTTGGGCCTCAGGCGCTAAGAAATGGCTCAGAAGAAAGAACTTGTTTCAGGTGAATTTTTGTCATTTTTGAAAACTCTTCTAAAAAGATTTTAAAATGAGGGGGGGATATTAACTGACAGAACGGCAAAGCTACGAGGGTTTTAGAATTTTTGTTAGCGGCAGGTTCATCTTCTTTCTTGAACTGTTTCTTAGCGCCTGCAGCCCAAAAGCAACTGGGGTGATTCACCCCATAAGTGCGCTGCAGCAAAAATCGTTCCATTGAAGAACTTTCACCTTTTCATAACAACAAAACAAATATACTAAACAAGCGCTCTTTTGTTCAAGATTTTTATATCTTTCAGGCAAAAAACGATTCTTTATTGAAAATACAATTTGACAAAAAATACCACCTCAATAACAATAAAGTCTCTCTGTTATCATCTATTAACCCCTTCAGAATCTTCAAGAATTCTAAATTATATTTCAAAGACAGTGATAGATATTTAATCAAGACAAAATTTGAAAAAGGAATTTTCAAGGATGGCCGCATTCTTTTCCTCTCTCTTTTCTCAAAAAAAACGTAACATCTTCAAAAAGTTACTTTTTTCTAAAACACCATCTGCAGATCTCATCTTTATTGTTCATTTTCTAATTTTTGCTCTTCCTGTTATGGGCATGGAAGGTCCAGAGGTTGATTCAAGCTTGGAAGAACTTCGATCTTGTTTTATTCGAGAAACAAAAGCTCGCCCTCTTGACTCTGGGGCGGTTTCTTTGGAAGTTCGAGGAGATATCTTGAGTCCTCATGGTATTCCTCAAGACACAGCGCCTCTTTACAAACCAAATGTTCCAACACGAACCTCGACCCTTATTCTTCGAACTCCTGAGGCTGGATATTTAGATCGACAAGCCTTGTATCATGGGTATCGGCTTTTCTTTGGTCATGGATATATTGTCCCAAGTATGTTGGTACAGTTTAAAGATACAGAGAACGATGCCACTCAAATAGTGGAAGTTTTTCCTTATTGTGAATTTATTGAGAGTTTAGAAGATCTGAGAGAGCATTATTCTCATTATAAAAAAGGAGTGTGTTATTCAAGCTCAAGCTTAGGAGTTCATCTTTTAGGAAATCTTTTATTTGCCCATCCCTCTTTTGGTCATTTTCAGGAGTACGGTGGGCCAGAAAAAGAAAAACGAGTTTTGATTCGAGGATTAAGTCCCGAAGATCGTCTCGGATCAGAGAAAAAAATGCAGCTCAGTTCCCTTCTTTTAAGAATAAAAGAAACAAATATTCCAGAAGAACTTCAGAATTGGATTAGGATTAAAAAAGTACATCATTTTATGCCACATTTTCTTTCGTCTCTCGTGAAAGTAGAAGAACATGCGCACAGTCTTGGATATCAAGAAAGTTTTCAGTTTAAAGAGCAAACATTTTATCATCTCGCAAAGGTATTAAAAAGGCTTATCGATCTTGTTAGAAGGCAAGGCCCTTATGATTTGAGTTATGAAGATATAGAAAATTTAATCCAGGAAACAATTCATTATGATTTCTGTTTAATGGAAGAGGGAGAGACTCTTAAAAAAAATACCTTGTATCTAGAAATGAGAGATGGATCTCTCCAATATACACTTCGAGGCGCTGCTCATAAACGTATTATTGGGAAAATTGATCGTGGTCAAATAAACTTTAACCCAACTCTTCCTTTAACCTTAGATCAAGTAAGGCCCTTTTTGTATGATATTTTAAAAACAGCCTTACAAAGAGGGCATGCTCCAAAAGCTTATTTGCCTTGTGACGAGCCTTTAAAAAATATTAAAGAGATAAGTCTTCTAACGCTTTCTCGCATCTTTTTTTCTAACAAACATCACGATTGGACAGAACTATTTGAAGTCATGGGAGAGACTTTTGACTCTTATGCTTCTGAATTTACTAAACAAACACCGAGTCTTAAAGATCCTAAAGTGTTGAAGGAAGGGCTTCAAAGAAACCGAAACCCATCCCTTCTCACATTTATGTTAAAAGCAGGCCTTCAAGTTGCAGATCTTCAAGGTATTCTTCATGATGTGGTGCACTATGCTGGGCAACGATTGGATACGATGAGTGCCAGTGAATGGATTAAAGCACTTAAGTTGGCTGGTATTAACCTTGAAGATAAAAATCGAGAGGGACATACAGCTTTAGATCTTGCCTTTCTGCAACATAAAAGGCAGCTTATTGAAGCTTTAATTGAGGTTGGAGCAGGAGCAACCGTCATGCCTCATCTTATTCTCGATTATGTAGACTCTCTTGGAGAAAATAAAGAGGCTTTCAATCCTTATTTAGATCTTTTAGAATTCCGGAATCATCGTTTGCGATGGCAATTAACTTTAGAGGCTCTTTTGCCTTCACATAAAGGACAAGAAGGGTTGACCATTAAAACAACGGATGGAGATCGAGTTCTTTCTCTTCCTGCTGTTGAACAGCTTTGGAAAGAAGGTCAAGCAACGCCTGAAAAATTTCTTTCTTTTAAAGAAAAACAACCTGGGCGTCGAGTTGTAGGTAAAATCACAAATAGGCGTTATACCCTTTATGTTAAAAGATATCCTGAACTGCCAGGAATTGAAGAAGCTGTTGGAACATTGACGCGTCAGCTTTTAGGGTATGGTGCCCCCAATACGCTCTTAGCAAATATCAATGGCGTGGCATATTTGTTTTCAGAAGGAATCTCAGGGGATTCTCTTGATGATTATTTAAGAGGAAAAACCACAACTTCTTGGGATGAGATCAGTCATTGCTTAGATCCTGAGGCTTTAAGTGGAATGATCCTTCTTGCTATGCTCACAAATCCCGAAGATGGAAAACCTGATAATTATATTGTTGAAGCATGCCCTGATGGATCTTATCGAATCATAGGTATTGATAATGATCACGCCTTTGTTCCGAGTGTCATAACAGTTCAGGAAGGGAAAAGGATGAATGTCAAAAGCATCCTTTTTGCTCTTGATCAAATGAATCAAGAACTTCACCCAAACTTAAAACGTAAATTCCTCTACCATAATCCAAGGGAAGTAATGGAAGAGTGGGGTCAAACTCTCCAGAGCCGCTCAGCACAGTATGCTTTCCTTTTTAAACCCGAAGAAGTAACGTCTCATTTTAATGATCATCACTCTTTTTTAGGGATCTCTTTGCACTCCAATATTGTAACGCAACTTTATAAAAATCTCGCCTCTCTTCAACATCTCATCGCATCGGAAGAGTCCTTAACGCATAGGGATATTCTTCGACAGTTTCATAAGTCTATTTATTTAAGATATCAGGACGGATTTCAAGAGCTTCCTCACGCTAATCCATTGGAACGATTCACATTTGTAGATGGAAAAGAGTATGGAGTTTCTCGTAACGGGAAATTAGAAACACGTACCACGTCAGAAAATCTTCTTTCGAGTAATATGATGTTAACCAGTAAAAAAGATCTCTTTGAATACGTCCGAAGAGGACGAGGCGAAGAAATTAATCTTCAGAGATCTCTTGAAAAGATGAGAGAAAAAGCTGAGCAAGATAGTTCTATTTTGGCTCAACAAGCTATGCTTCAAGGAGGAAGTTCAATTACTCTTGAAGAAATGACCGACCCTCAGCGAGAACATTTTTTTAAAGCATTAGACTGGTCCACCCTTTCAATTCCACATCAACAAGCTCTCCTTGATCACATGGGAAAAGTTTCGTGGGGAAATCCTGAGCAACATCTTGATCCATGGAGTGGGAAACTTACGTTTAGAAATTGTGCAGTATTTTCAGAAAGCACTCTTTTTAGAAAAGGGTTTGATCGGAAAATGAATTGGGATCATATCTTTGAGGTTAAGATTATTGTCGATGGAAAAGGAGGAAAAGATGCTTACTTAAGAGCAGCTCAAGTCTTTCGAAATGTTCAAGTTCCTCTCAAACTTGAACTATCAGGTCTTACAATCACGGATGATGAATTAGATCTAATGACACAACAAGGGCATCTGAGAAGCCTTAGTCTTATAAATTGTCATGGGATTGAAAGACCTTGTTTTCGACAAAAGCTTCCATCATTTGTCCGAAGAGATTGGATAAATTTTAGAGAACCCTTTATGAGCAGAATTATAAAAGTAATTGAATCAGATGGTTTAGTGCTTGATCTTTCAGGTAGAGAAGAAGTCATAGTATATGATGGGGATTTTCGTTTTATTGGGAATGAGAAGTCCCCTGAAATCAAACTCAATGATGAGGACATTAAATTACTTGCGCGCGTTCTTAAAGACACTAAGATACATTATTTGAATCTTCAATGTAATAAAATTAGAACTAAAGGAGTCCAAGCTCTCGCAAGAGGACTTAAAGGCACGCAAATACATACACTTAATCTTAGTCGCAATAATGTTGGAGATGAGGGGGCTCGAGATTTCCTGATGAGTCTTAAAGATACTCCATTATGTTTTCTGTATCTTCAGATTAATGGGATCGGAGATAAGGGAGCTCGAGACTTTGTAAGGTATCTTAAAGATACCCGTTTGCTGAATAACTGTCTAGATGATGGATCCGTGGATAGTATGATTGAAGAGTTTGGTGGCAGCTATAAATGTAATAACATTTCATTTAAAATGTTAGGAGAAATAAGAGAAGCTCTAAGAAAAAACCAAATAAAGTATGGCTCTTTAGCACCTGCAGAGCCAGGAGATAGTAAAGATCAAGAAAAATTTTCTCAAAGATCACTCTCTAAATCTCATAAGAGCTCTCGTCCTCCTGAAAAAGATTTAGAGACTCTTCTCTCAGAAGCTGGATTAAGGGGTAATACACAACAGCGCTTTGAAAATGGTATAGAAGAAGCTCAATGTCTGCTCGAGCAAGATGATTCCAATACTTATCCTGATATTTTAAAAATTCTAGAAGATCCTTCTCATGACCCTAATGACGTTATTCCTCTTCTAACTCAGTTAAGCCATGTTTATCCTCGAGCCTTGTTCTTTCTTGCAGATATTTATTATAAACTTGGAAAAATAAATTTTATGGTGAGAACATTTACTCAGTGTCTTAAAGATCAGCTGCCTGGTACTTTAGAGAAAATGCAAACTCTTCTGGGGCAAGAAGAAACATCTATTGATTATGTACTTCTCATGGCAGAAAATGCGCTTCAGGGGTATATGAGTCCTCAGGACTTAAATGAAGGAGAAAAGTGGCTTTGGAGAGCTTTTGTAAAAGACACAAAGCTCGTTGAATATACAGATGATTTAGTTATGCCGACGGCTCCTCTCGAAAGTGGCAAGTTATATCTCAAAATTACAGAAAAAGGATCTCTTCACTATACATTCAAAGATGCTGCTGGCCAGAGGCAAGAAGGCACCCTTGATTCCGGAATGCAAATGACGCAGACATCCAGAAATTCTTTTGATTTTGATCTCTTAAGACCCTTTCTGAGTGATATTTTGACAATAATTCTAGAAAAAGGCCATGCTATTCCTGTAAACTCTGAAGTTTTGACGCGGCTAGCTCGTGTTCTTTTAGAAAAAGAAGGGCTAGAAAACAAACAAATTTACACTGAAATCGCTCTTTTGATTTCTTTGGCAAAAGTTCAAAATCATGTGGAAGCCTTCTCTCTCGAATTGATGATTAAAGATCTAGAAGCTCATCGACAAATCACAGATGTTCCTCTTACTCAAATGACTCATGATGACCTTCGTCAACAACGATTTCTTTGTGCTCTCTATCAAAGTCAGTTTGAAAGACCTCAATTTCAAACTCAAGATTTAACGAGAAAACAGCAGCATAGATTACAAGAAATCTATGAAAAATTTGATCAAGAACGAGCAAAAATCATCAAAGGACTTCAAAAAAGTGAAAAAGATCTTGAAAAAGAAGTTCCTTCCAATCGACTTAATATTGAAAGAGAAATTAAGATTCTTAAAGAAAAATTGAGTGATACAGAGCACGCAAAATGTCACGCTATTAAAGATGTATTGTTTCCAGAAAACGGTCTTCGTTTTCCAGATCTTAAACACTTTTATGAAGATCTTTCTCGTTGTATTAGAGCACAGTTAGAATTGCTAAATAATGAAACTAGAGAAGAAGCTGTTTCAGAAAGTCTTCTGAAAAAAGGAGCTTCTGAGGGAGTTGATCGCGGGGTAGATTATGTTGTTGGATATGTAGGAGGGTTGATTATTTCGAGTATACCTATTCCTGGCACTCAGGTTTTAAAAGATATTTTTAAAAAAATTACTGACTGGGGATTGGATATGCTAAAAGATACTCTAAAAAGTACTCTGAAGGATACTCTTCAAAGTAAGCTCGGTTCGCCTTATCAAAGTGACGCTGCTGAATCTCGGAAAAAAGCTAAACAGTTAATGGAAGATATGAGTTGTACAATAGCCGATGGGCTTGCAGCATTATACACATATCGGCTTCAAAATGTTATCCCTTGTTTGACGGAAAAAAGTAGGAAGAATCTTGCCACAGTCCTTTCTTCCTCGGTTTTAAGTTATCTCCTAGATCAAAAGAGAATGACAAACCCTCAAAATCTTACCCAACTCATGGTTATGAGTTTTTATTACATGAAAAGCATAACGTTGAAAGGAATATTAACGGCAAGTACGCAAGATTTTAAGGCTGCTGCAAGCGAGCTTGGACATAAGATCATAAGATCACATGGCGTAAAGAAAAAAGATGGGCATTTTATCCCCTATGAACACTTATTTAGGAGACCTGTTATTGAAACAACGGATGGCGCCCAATACCGATTACAAGATGAAGATTCTAAAGAACAGGAAGAAGATGAAGAACTTGTTCAACTTGTCCCTTTAATTGAAAAAGAAATTTTGCAAGACGATCGTCTTATGCAAAGGAAACACATAGTGTTTCAGGAAAGACGCTTTCCACAAATGCCTCCTCTTGAGGTCAGTCTTATTGCAGAATACGATGATATGAATTATGCTCGAAAGGCTCTTATGTTTGCGCAATCTTTGTGCACTTATTGATATCGATTCTCTTAAAAAAATAGTAAAAAGATAATCACCTGATCTCTTTTTACTGTTTTTGTAGGCCATTTTCTTCAACGTCTGAGTTTTTAGCGTTTCTCAAAAACCCATGGGATTAGGTTGTAGAGCGTTGATGAAAAAAATTGAAGTGATATTTTATGCTCCATCTTCAGGCCATGAAATTTCCTTAAATGCTGCCTATTTGCTACCTGATGCTTTTTTGTGATTTTCATTAATTCTCTGAAAGTGTTGGTGCCCGCTGCCAGACTCGAACTGGCACGGCCATATGACCGACAGATTTTAAG
>JAFEBT010000068.1 GCA_018242545.1 Pseudomonadota bacterium | reverse complement strand
TTCAGGCTCCGCTCAAGAGGTCTTTCAATTTTACACCACTTATTGGGACGTATACCATCTTCTGGTAATACAAAACTTAGCAGATCATCTTGATACGCTTGCCAATGAAATCCCTCAAAGTGAAGAAGAAGCAGAAGACCTTCATACAAAGGCAGCTGCTCTCAGGATATGGGTAAGAGCTGCCAAAACAAAAATACCATCGCATTGAATAAAAAGCTTCTTCTCCACCTTGGCGTATGAGTCGTTAGTAGATTTCAAGGCAAAATTAAACGCAGACTATTTTCATCTGCAATCATTGGATCCATAAAAGCATTGGTTTTTTTGAGATCAAGCTGTGCTTCATTAAAATCGTTATACCGAATAAAAAGTGTATATCTTTGAGCAAAATCTAAAACGCGAATCAGAGGATCTGGTATGGTGTTCAAAGATAAAGCACGCAAAGCACTTAAATAATTATTTCTGTAAATTGTCGGAATTATGATGCGTTGTTCTGATTGGCTTACAAGTTCCGCATTCATCATGATTCTTCCAACACGACCGTTTCCATCTGTGAAAGGATGGACCTCTGAAATCAAAAACATCATGAAGATGGCTTTATGGAGGGGACAATCAAGGGCTTTGTATATATCAAAGCCTTGTTTTAAAGTTCCGATCACAAGGTCTGGAGGTACAAAAGTCGTACTTCCAGCGCGATTGGATTCTTTCTTAAATTCTCCTGGATGTTTATCAGGTCTGCCTTCCATAATAGAAGCATGCCGTGTTTTGAGAAGCAGCAACAATTCTTCAAAATTATGAGGAACTCGGCTCATTTCAAAGGTATTTGAAACAATCTTAAATGTGCCTAAAATATCATGTGCATCTTCAGGGCGCTCAAAGGGTATCTTTCCTTCAAAAATGATAGCTTTCGCTTCGTTCACTTCGAACTCTGTTCCTTCAATAAAGTTGGAAAAATAAGCTTCAAAAAAACTTAAGTTAATGAGCCCTTCTGAGGAAAGAGGTGGAGAAATTCTAGAGATGGGAGACAACTTGGTAAGAGAGGCATACAACTCTGAAAATAAATGAAGGCGTTTTGGATCGTATGCAAAACCTGATTGCCCCGCCATTCCCAAAGAGCTTTCTAATTTCTCAGATTTTGTTCCTAAGAGGCTGCCAATGAGTTTGTCGAGACTTTTATACTCCTTTGTGAGTCCAAGAGATTTTGAAATTTTTGCACTCTCATCTCGGAGTTTATTCAATGCTTGTATGCCTCCAGTGTTGAGGAGATTTTCCAATTTTTCTTCAATCTCTTTCTTAGAAAGTGTTCGAGACGTTTCTGAATTTCGCGCTCTCGAGGGTTTCATGTTTTCTAAAAATGCTCTAGAGAGAGTTGATAAAAATAAGCCCCCTATAAATGGTCGGTCGGTTTGTAAAGGAGCATGTCCTTTTCGGGGACATAACGTTATTCCAGGGAGTTTTATTTTATGTTTTTGAGGGGCAACTAAAAAAATAAAGCCATCAGCTGTCGGCTTGTTTTCAAGAGCTGTTCGATCTGCAATTAACGCCCCTGGAAAATAAGCACTTACGATCACCCATAAATTCCGTTTGATAATAAGCTCCGGCGGATCTATCATATTTTGTGTATAGAGACGCGGAGCGAGCTTTCGCAATTTTCCATTTTTTACAAAACGCGATATGGTCTTCGTCAATGTGGCATTTGAGAGGAAAACTTCCGGAAAGCTTGAAAGAGATATTTTCGTCATGAGAAAGATCCTTTTCTCTACTATATGCGACTTTTTTATATTTAAGAAAAGAAAAATGCGATTTTTTCGGAATAATGGTCTTCAAGCCATCTTTTCATCCATATTTGGACACAGAAAACGAAAGGTATTTCAATTATGAGTGTCTCTTATTTCCTTAATTCAAAATTCGGATCTTATTAACATCGTACAATGTGTTTTTGCAAGTTATGGCTCATTGTAGACAAGCTTATTGTGCACCACTTTAAATTTATCCAACACTTTTCCCAGATTCCGTATAAACAAAACAAGACTCTTTATTAATTTGGGCATAACCCTTTTCAATATCATATTGCCTCATGATCTCAGAGCTTGTCTTATAAAGATCGAGTCGTCCCTTTTTTAAGGCAACAATCATCGGAATATGATTTTCAAGGACACCAAGAGCTCCTTCTTCGCCAGGAAGAACACACATAAAAGCGTCCTCTTCCATAAGAATGCCTGTTGGCGTAATAAGCGTCACTTTAAACATTCTTGTTTTTCTCTTCTTTTTCTGAGCGTGAGAATCTCTCTAAGACTTCATCAAGCGTCCCCGCCATGTAAAAAAGATTTTCAGGAATATGGTCACAATTTCCCTTCACGATGGCATCAAATCCCTTAAGGGTCTCTTCAAGAGGCACAAAGCACCCCTTTATACCGGAAAAGACCTCTGCCACAAAAAAAGGTTGAGATAAGAATTTTTGAATTTTCCGCGCGCGCATAACAATGAGTTTATCCGACTCTGATAGCTCTTCTATGCCAAGAATGGCAATAATGTCTTGAAGAGATTTATAAGTTTGAAGAATTTTTTGAACCTCACGGGCAATAGAATAATGCGTCTCTCCCACAATCCGCGGGTCTAAAATACGTGAAGATGAATCCAAAGGATCAACAGCAGGATAAATACCGATTTCTGCAATTTGTCGATTTAAAACGGTGGTCGCATCAAGGTGCGTAAAGGATGCAGCAGGAGCAGGATCCGTCAAATCGTCGGCAGGAACGTAAATTGCCTGAACACTTGTAATTGATCCTTTATGGGTACTTGTAATTCTTTCTTGTAAAGCTCCCATTTCCGTTGCAAGTGTTGGTTGATACCCCACAGCAGAAGGAATACGCCCCAAAAGAGCAGACACTTCAGATCCAGCTTGGGTAAATCTAAAAATATTATCGATAAAAAGAAGAACATCTTGATGAGCAATATCCCTAAAATACTCAGCCACGGTTAACGCGGTAAAAGCAACACGTGCACGCGCTCCAGGAGGTTCATTCATTTGAGCATAAACGAGAGAGGCTTTTGATCCTTTTTTATCTAATTCGATAACACCCGAATCGATCATTTCATGATAAAGATCATTTCCTTCTCGCGTTCTTTCTCCAACCCCCGCAAAGACAGAATATCCGCCATGGGCTTTGGCAATGTTATTAATAAGTTCCATAATAATCACTGTTTTTCCAACGCCAGCACCTCCAAAAAGTCCAATTTTGCCTCCCTTTGGATAAGGTGCTAAAAGATCAATCACTTTAATGCCTGTGATCAAAATTTCGGTTTCCGTCGATTGTTCTGTAAAAGAAGGGGCTTCATTATAAATAGGACGCATAAGTTTTGATTGAATAGGCCCCCTTCCATCTAAAGGCTCTCCCGTTACACCCATAATGCGTCCGAGGGTTTCTTCCCCTACTGGAACCATAATAGGATGATCTAAGTCCGTCACAATTTGACCCCGAACAAGACCATCCGTTGCATCCATGGCAATTGTACGAACCTGGTCGTCTCCTAAATGTTGAGCGACTTCTAAAATAAGAGGTTGTCCATTATTTTCTGTCTGAAGCGCATTTAAAATACGTGGAAGATGATTTTCAAAAAAAACATCGACCACAGGTCCTATAACTTGTGTGATAACGCCTTTAAATTTTAAAGCTGTTTCAGGAACATCCTTTTCAGGCTTTTTAATTGTTTTTGCCCGAGAGGATAGCTTGGTTACTTTTGAAGGTATGACTTTTTTATCCGATTTTTTGATAGAATTATCATTTTTCATAAGTTAGAGGGCCTCCGACCCTGAAATAATTTCTATTAACTCTTTCGTAATTGTTGCCTGGCGAGATCTATTATAAAGCAATTGTAAAGACGCTGTCATTTCTTTTGCATTGCGCGTCGCTCCATCCATGGCCATCATACGTGCTCCTTGTTCACTCCATTCACTTTGCAGCAGGCTATGCGCCAGTCGTGTCCAAAGATACATTTCTAAAAAAGGAGGCAAAAATTCTTGAGGAGACGAATCAAGCTCATGGGGTGTGCAAAATGAAGAACTTTCTTTAAGAGGATTTAACAAAATTGGGATAAGAGTTTCTTTTTGGGGAATTTGGCTCATGACAGAGTAAAATTGACTGTAAAAAAGGGTACAAGCCTCAAACATATTTGTGCGATAAAGATTCATAATATATGCTTTCATCAAAGAAGCTTTTTTCAAAGGATCTTTCTCGGTATTAAAATTCATCTCTTCTTTCAAAAAACATTTTTCCCAATTCTTTTTTAAAAGATCTCGTCCTTTTCGACCACAAAGAAGAATAGAAAATGTTTTTCCTTCTTCTTCAAGATTTTTTAAATAATTTTTGACATCCCGAATGATAAGAGTATTAAAGGTCCCACATAACCCTCGATCTGATGTCATCACAATAACCAAATGATGCGCTTTTCCTCTCAAAGGCTGAAGGAGTTTAATGCCTAACGTCTCACTTTTTTCAATTGTTGAAATATCCTTCAAAAGCATTTCAAATCCTTTAATAAAAGAAGATGCTTTTTTAAAGTTTATCTCTGCTTTTCGTAATTTGGATCCAGAGACCAACATCATTGCTGTTGTTATTTTTTCAGTCTCTTGAACTGTTCGAATACGGGTGCGCAGAGCTTTAAGACTTGCCATAAACAACCTATACAAAAATTTTTTTAAACTGATTTAAAAATTCTGATAATTCTTTTTCCGTTTTCTCTGACAGCATCTTATCACGGCGAATAGTTTCTAATAAAATAGGCTTTTGGCATTTTAGATCATTCAAATACATCTCTTCAAATCGCTGAATATTTTCAGGAGCAACATCATCTAAATATCCTCTTACGCCAGCAAAAATAGAGACCACTTGTTCTTCAATCGGCATCGGGCAATATTGTCGTTGCTTCAAAATTTCAGTTAAACAAACGCCTCGTTTTAGAAGATCTTGTGTTGATTTATCAAGATCAGCCCCAAATTGAGCAAAAGAAGCCATCTCTCGGTACTGAGCAAGTTCAAGCTTAATCTTACCAGCAACCTGCTTCATAGCTTTTATTTGAGCAGCGCCTCCCACACGTGAAACAGATAACCCCACATTAATAGCTGGTCGGATTCCTTTATAAAACAAATCTGACTCTAAGAAAATTTGACCGTCTGTAATGGAGATTACATTTGTTGGAATATAAGAAGAAACATCTCCTCCTTGAGTTTCAATAACTGGTAAAGCTGTCAATGACCCTCCTCCATATACTTCTGAAAGCTTTGCTGCACGTTCTAAAAGCCTTGAATGAAGATAAAACACATCGCCTGGATATGCTTCACGCCCAGGAGGACGTCTTAGGAGAAGAGACATTTGACGATATGCCACAGCATGTTTTGAAAGGTCATCATAAATAACGAGGGCATGCATTCCACGATCTCTAAAATATTCTCCCATAGCACACCCTGTATAAGGCGCTAAAAATTGGAGCGGAGCGGGCTCTGAAGCCGTTGCAGAAACAACAATCGAATACTCTAAAACCCCAAAATCATCGAGTGTTTTTACAATTTGTGCAACTGTTGACCGCTTTTGACCAATTGCCACATAAATACAAAATAACTTCGACTTAAGATCTGAAGATGCATTTGTTTCTTTCTGATTAAGAATTGTGTCAATAAGGAGAGATGTTTTTCCTGTTTGTCGATCCCCAATAATAAGCTCTCGTTGTCCTCGGCCAATAGGCACCAAGGCATCAATAGCTTTTAGACCGGTTTGCATAGGTTCACGTACTGATTCACGCATAATAATCCCAGGGGCTTTTACTTCAACGCGTCCTTTTTCAACATCAATAAGAGGGCCTTTTCCATCAATGGGATTTCCAAGAGCATCAACAACGCGACCTAAAAGTCCCATGCCAACAGGAACTTCTACAATTTGTCCTGTTCGTTTGACGATGTCGCCTTCTCGAACTTCCCGATCTGTTCCAAAGATTACAATCCCGACGTTGTCAAGTTCAAGGTTAATGGCCATCCCTTTTAGCCCTGAAGGGAATTCAACCATTTCTCCTGCTTGGACATTATCTAAACCATAGACATGCGCCACACCGTCCCCCATGGATAAGACGCGTCCAATTTCTGAAACCTTAGGAGCTTCAGAAAATTCGGAAATTTCTTTTTTCAAGATTGATGCAATTTCAGATGCCTTCATCTTCATTATGATTTACCTTTCAATGTTTTTTCAAGATTGCTGATCTTTGTTTTTAAAGAACAGTCAATAAGAATGGAATTTATTTGCACTTGAAATCCACCTAAAAGCTTTGGATTTTCTTTTGCAGACAAAATAATTTCTTTTCCCATCTTCTCTTTTAAATAGTTTTTTAAAAAAATTTTCTCATTTTCTTCTAAAGCAACAGCAGATTCCACTAAAACAGGAATAAATCCAAAATTTACTTCAACACACTTGCGATATCCATAAATAATGGGAAATAAAAGATTTAAACGGTGATATCGATCTAAAACTCCAATAAAATTTTTTATCAAGAGACACAGATTTTGAGTTAAGGCGGATAAAGAACGTTTTTGTTCTTTTTTTAACGATTTTGGATACAATATATGCTTCATTATCCCAGAATTCATACGCAAATGTTCTTCTAAATCTTTTAAATCTCTTTCAACCTCCTCAACTTTATTCTCTTCTTGAGCCAAAGAAAAAAGGGTTTTTACGTAGGTATTAACAATCTGACTATGATTCACTGTTCGTGCGCCCAAAAGATAAACTCCTGTTCTCCTGAAACCATAAAACAAAAACTTTTTAATAAAACATATTTATCTTTATATGAATATCATAATTCTCCTTTTTTAGAAACTATCTTAGATAATTCATGTTAATTTTAATACATTCGGGAAATGTGCACGTTCAGACAATCTCTCATAATCATCAAGCTTTCCTTCAAAAAGTTCTCCTCTCCCATCTGAAGTCATTGCAAAAATATGCGTCGCAACATGATTAATAAAAGAACGATTATGGCTTACAAATAAAACCGTTCCTTTAAAGTCCTCAAGAGCATCACTTAAAACTTCTGTGCTTGACATATCTAAATGATTGGTTGGTTCGTCTAATAATAAAAAGTTAGATTTCTGAACAAGTAAGCAACTTAATCCTAAACGACTTTTTTCTCCTCCTGAAAGTACACCTGTTTTTTTAAAAACATCATCCTTTTGGAAAAGGACGCCTCCTAAAGTTGCACGTGCCCGTTGCTCAGAGACATCCCCCTGTGACATAATATTTTCTAAGACTGTTTTCCGGTCATCTAAAGCCTGTACTTGATCTTGAGCATAATATCCAATCACTACATTTGACCCAAAAGTAAGATCTCCTTTTAAAAGAGGAATTTTTCCCGATATTGTTTTTAAAAGCGTGGATTTTCCAATGCCATTAGCTCCTATAATCGCAATTTTTTGACCGCGTTCAATTTTGAGAAAAAGACGTGTGGCAAGGGGAGAGGTATAACCAATTGCGCCATCATTCAACGTCATCACATGTTTTCCACTTGGTATTTCAACTTTTATGTTTAATACCATTTGAGAAGGATCTTCCTCATGAACAATTGCTTCTTCCAACCCACGAAGACGGGCCAACATTTTCATGCGGCTCCTTACTTGTGCTGCTTTTGAAGGTCTTGCTCGGAATCGATCACAAAATCGTTCAATCTGCTCATAACGCGTTCGAATATTTTTTGAGGCAGCTTCATTTTGAAGTTGCTTAAGTTCATGTTGTTCTAAAAACGAGTCAAAATTTCCTTTATAAGGAGTCAAAACTCCTTTTTGAAGATGCAATGTTACCGTTGAAAGACGGTTTAAAAGATCTCGATCATGGGACACAAATAAAAGCGTTCCTTTAAAGGTCTCTAAAAATCCTTCAAGCCATATCATACTGGGAAGATCAAGATGATTCGTCGGCTCATCTAAAACCAAAAAGTCTGGTTTATTAATCAGCGTTCGAGCAAGCTCAAGTCTCATACGCCATCCTCCCGATAAGGAAGTCGGAGACTGATCAAATTGAGACGCTTTAAAACCAAGCCCCATGAGGTATCCCCGGGCTTCCGACTCCAGAGCATAACCTCCTTTTTGAAAATAAGAAGATTCAAGCGCTTCATATTCATAAAAAAGCTCATCAGAGTAATTTTCTCCCATACGCGCAAGAGCTTCATCACGCTTGCGACAAATATCACGAAGCTCATAAGCTCCGTCCATACATTCTTCAAGAAGCGTTGCTTTGGGCCTTGGATTGGGATCTTGAGGAAGGTATCCAACAATTACTTTTTTTGGTTTTGTAACATTTCCAGCATCGGCTTCTTCGAAGCCTGTGATAATATTTAAGAGGGTTGTCTTTCCGGCACCATTAGGTCCAACAAGAGCGATATGCTCTCCTTCTGGAAAATGATATGTCACATTGCTCAAAATAGGGCGCGCTGCAAATTTTTTAGTCACATTTTGTAAAAAAATCATGTACGGTCTCCAAAACTTCTGAAAAAGAAGCTTTTTTTAAATTTTGTTTAAGTTTTGCCGTACTTAAAATTAAATTTCCGGCACACATTATTTAAAATGTGTGCGGCGTTATCCTGTGATAACAATTCCTTTAAAAGACATTTCGAAACCTTAACTTAAAATGAATTTAGTTTAAAATTATTCTCAACATTGACTTATATAATACATAATTTTTAGACTTCAAATACCAAAATTCCAAAAAATTATTTTTTTCGATGAAGAAATCTCTCTTTTATAACAAGGCGCTCGAAAACTCTTTTCTTTAGAGAAGAGATGAGAGCGCCGATTTTAAAGCAGGCTGAAGAACTCATATTTTGTTCGGAAAAGAAATTTAGCCATCATTCCATTTTTTTTAGCCCATGATATTGAGGTTTAGTAGAAAATGTATTATCGTTTTTGAATGAAAATTAGAAAAGCATTTCAATTCAAATTAAAATTAAGCATTCCTCAGACTCAAGTTTTGAGGAACTATATGGGCTGCGCACGTTTTGCATATAATAAAGCTCTCGCTCTTCAAAAAGAGCTTTATGAAAAAGAGCAAAGGAAATTGAGCTATTCTGAACTGGCGCGTTATCTTGTTGTTTGGAAAAAAGAAGCAGAAACGTCCTTTTTAAAAGAAGCGCCTGCTCAAATTCTCCAACAAAAATTGATGGATTTGGAAAAAGCTTATGTCAATTTTTTCAAAAGAGAGGCGGGATTTCCAAAATTTAAAAAGCGCGGAAGACGGGTAACTTGTCGTTTCCCAGATGCGACACAAATCAATTTAGATCAAAAAAATAAGCGCGTTCATCTGCCTAAAATTGGATGGGTACAGTACTGGAAAAGTCGAGATGTTATAGGAATCCTTAAAAATGTCACAATCTCCTATGAGGGAGGAGATTGGTTCATCAGCTTTCAAGCGGAACAAGAGATTGAATTTCCTGTTCATCCGTCAACATCCATGGTTGGCATTGATTTAGGAATTACCCACTTTGCAACACTCTCAAGTGGGGAACATATTCCTGCGCTTAATAGTTTAAAAAAGCATACGAGAGCTCTCAAGCGCTCACAAAAGAAACTTTCACGCAAAAAGAAAGGAAGCCAAAATT
>JAFEBT010000067.1 GCA_018242545.1 Pseudomonadota bacterium | reverse complement strand
CCGTCTGGCTTGCCTGTGAAGCTCAAGAAATCTATGTCACCCAGGGCTTAAATGCCATGATCGACTTTTTGAGCATCAATGGTCTAAGAAATCTCTTCCTTAAACTCCAAAATATCACCCGGCTGACATTTTAAGTGCTCACAAATGCTCTCAAGCGTTGAAAAACGAATTGCTTTAGCTTTTCCCGTTTTTAAAATTGACAAATTTTGGACAGTAATTCCAACAGATTCTGCCAAATCCTGCAGCTTCATTTTTCGTTTGGCAAGCATCACATCCAGATTCACAATAATTCCCATTATATATTTCCTTCATTATATCGTAAATTTTTGATCATCTTGAAGTTTGCTCGCTTCAACCATCACCCAAGAAATAACAATAACAAGAAGCCCACAAAAAAGACTGTCGATACTCGGTGTTCCAAAGCTTAAGGTAATATACTGATGCCCGGGCTCATTAGCACACGTCACGGCAAGAATCTCGAACACCCCAGAGAGCGGCTTTGCAAGAAGAGCATCAAGAAAAAAGAGGATTCCTAAACGTTTGTAATAAAGAGCATTCTGCGTAATAAAAACTTCTCCTTTTTGATAATTTTTAAAAATAGATTTAAGAACAAAGAGCCCCAAAAATAAAGGCAAGATACTGAGAGCACTTCCCACAAAGCCCAGTGTTTTAGAAAGAGGTGTCCAATGAAGGTCTGCAAGACTTATAAGTCCCTCAGGGGTTTGAATGGGCGTCGCAATAATGCCACGCACAACTAAATCTCTGAGAAAAGGCGTATCCACAAAAAACCAAAAAAATAAACTGCTAACAGGAAGAAGCCAGAGCAAGAAATTAAAAACAACCAAAAGGTAAGTGCTCATTCTTTGAATACGATTCATTCTAAAACTCCATAAATTGTTAAGGACTTAGATAAGCTTTAAATAAAAAAAGAAACTTATGTCAATCATTTTTTATTGATAAACAATAAAAAATGATTCTTTATAACTCATGATCTTCATTTTTAAAAAAAGAGTTTATGAAAAAACACCCTTAAAAATATGAGATGGGATTACTTTAAAAAATGTGTTATCGTTCCTTCTCAAAAAAAATAATTTAAACACATAAGGAGAATAATATGCTTTCTAAAAAATTAAGTTTCATAATTGCAGTATGCTCATTATCTTCCCTTCCTGTTTTTGAAAGTCAGGGAAAGCCTGAATATGATACAGATCAATTAGCACAAAGCCTTCAGAGAGATACAGGATTACTTGGAACAACTGTGACAGATAGGAGCGAATTAACATCTAAAGACGACCGCGTTAATGCAGATAAAATTCCTGCAACACCTATGTTGCATACAGTTGTAAGAAATATGCCTCTTAAAGAATATTCTGAAGCGATTAGTGTCAAAGCACGCCAAAACTCATTTAATAACCATGGCGTGGCGGAAAGTATCCATCCTATTGTTAATGCCGTTATTGATATGGGAAGACCCTTAAAGCCAGAAGAATTAACCCAACTTAGACAAACAGCAAACCTTGTTATTTCTGACGAAAAGGCTCCTAACAAAATTACACTCTTGGGAGGTACAAGAGAGACGGTGTCAAAAGCTTTAAGCATATCATCAGAATCTCACGTCTTATTCGCAACCACCCACTGTACGCCACAGGTCATAAATTATAGCAAGATACAGCCAACACATAGGGCCCCTAAGAAGAAGAATTAATTTTTTGAACCTCTTGGCATGCCAAGAGGTTCAGATTTCATAAAGCTTTTAAAAGCTTTATGCGCATTTTAAGCTCATAAGCATCAAAAATTTAATTTGTATCAGAAAATATTTTTTGCCCATTAAAAAAAGGACCCATTGCAAGAGAAGTAAAGGTGTGAAATAAAGAAAGAAGATTCATTATTTTCTTTTTTAGGATAGAGAATTTTCTTTTTTGATGTAGGAGTTTTGGTTATGGATAAAGGAAAAGCATTAGAAGCGGCTCTTGGACAAATTGAACGTGCCTTTGGAAAGGGCTCAATTATGCGCCTTGGAACCCATGAGCAAAGCGTTGATATTGAAACAATTTCAACAGGATCTTTGGGCCTTGATCTGGCCCTGGGCATTGGAGGTCTTCCAAAAGGTCGTATTATTGAGATTTATGGTCCTGAAAGTTCTGGTAAAACAACGCTCGCGCTTCACGTCGTTGCAGAGGCTCAAAAAGCAGGAGGAACATGTGCCTTTGTTGATGCAGAGCATGCGCTTGATCCCAGCTACGCTAAAAAACTCGGGGTTAATTTAGAAGAACTTTTAATTTCCCAGCCCGACACAGGAGAGCAAGCTCTTGAAATTGCAGATACACTTGTGCGCTCAGGAGCCGTGGATGTTCTTGTTGTTGACTCCGTTGCAGCACTCGTTCCAAAAGCGGAACTTGAAGGAGATATGGGGGACACGCATGTTGGACTTCAAGCACGTCTCATGAGCCATGCCCTTCGTAAGTTAACGGGGTCTGTCTCCAAAAGCCATTGTATGGTGATTTTTATTAACCAAATTCGTCAAAAAATTGGCATCATGTTTGGGAGCCCAGAAACAACAACGGGTGGAAATGCTTTAAAATTTTATGCGTCAGTACGCATCGATATAAGGCGTATTGGTGCAATAAAAGACAAAGACGAAATTATTGGAAACCAAACACGTGTTAAAGTTGTAAAAAACAAAGTTGCACCTCCTTTTAAGGTTGTTGAATTTGATATTCTTTATGGGGAAGGCATCTCTAAACTGGGTGAGATTATCGATCTTGGTGTTAAAGCAAATTTAATTGAAAAGTCTGGGTCGTGGTATTCCTATAAAGATCAGCGTATTGGACAAGGTCGTGAAGCGGCACGGATGTTTCTTAAAGAACATCCCGAGGTAACAGCTGAAATCGAAAAATCCATCCGCGACAATGGTAGTGTCGTTGTGGATGAAATGATGAGTGGGAATGATCCCGCATTCTTAGAAGGATAATCGTTCTTTATATCATGAAAACAACCTCCGAAATCCGATCTTCTTTTCTTAATTTTTTTAAACAAAATCATCATGAAGAGGTCCCTTCAAGTTCTTTGATTCCGCATAATGATCCAACTTTATTGTTTACAGCTGCGGGAATGGTGCAGTTTAAAGATGTCTTTACAGGACTCGAAACACGGCCCTATCACCGTGCTGTGACGGCTCAAAAATGTTTAAGAGCTGGAGGGAAACACAATGATCTTGAGAATGTTGGGTATACAAGCCGACATCATACATTCTTTGAAATGCTCGGAAACTTTTCTTTTGGAGATTATTTTAAAGAAGAAGCCATTTTTTATGCCTGGAACTTTGTCACCAAAGAACTTCAAATCCCCAAAAATCGTCTTTTGGTAACGGTCTATTCAGAAGATTCTGAAGCCGCTGCCCTTTGGCAAAAAATTGGAGGATTTTCTGATGATAAAATCATCCGAATTTCAACGACCGATAATTTTTGGTCAGCTGGAGATACCGGCCCCTGCGGTCCTTGTTCTGAAATTTTTTATGATCATGGCGACACAATCCCAGGAGGGCCTCCTGGATCCAAAGATGAAGATGGTGATCGATTTGTCGAAATCTGGAATCTTGTTTTCATGCAATATGAACAAAAACTTCTTGACTCCAAGACAGAACCGCAACGTTTTCCTCTTCCGCGCCCTTCCATTGATACCGGTATGGGACTTGAACGTATTTCTGCCGTTCTTCAAGGCGTCCAATCAAATTATGATATTGATCTTTTTCAAGCGCTTATTCAAGCGATCGTTGAAATAACGGGCGTTCCCTATCACGGAAAATTTGCTTCCTCCCACCGTGTTATTGCAGATCATTTAAGAGCTTCTAGTTTTTTAATTGCGGAAGGAACCCTTCCCTCCAATGAAGGCCGTGGATATGTTCTCAGACGCATCATGCGCAGAGCCATGCGACATGTTCAACTCTTAGGAAAAAAGGACCCCCTCCTTCAGCAACTCTTTCCGGTTCTTCTCTCTCAAATGGGGGGTGTTTATCCTGAGCTTGAACGTGCCAAAGCTTTAATTTCTGAAACTCTTTTCTTAGAAGAAGTAAAATTCCAAGAAACCCTTGAACGTGGTTTAAAACTTCTACAAGACGAACTTTCTAAACTTCCTTCTTCAAAGCTCTTTCCAGGAGAAAGCGCTTTTAAACTTTATGACACCTATGGATTTCCTCTTGATTTAACCGAAGATGCCTTACGCGCGCAAGGAATTCATGTCGATATGGATGGCTTTAAGAAAGCCATGGAAAAACAAAAAGCAGAAGCTCGTTCTTCTTGGGTCGGATCAGGTGAAGCAAAAACAGACAGCCTTTGGTATGCTCTTAAAGATAAGGTTGGGGCAACTGACTTTTTAGGATATGAAACTTTAAAAGCGGAGGGTGTCACGCTTGGACTTATATCCCAAAACAAAGAAGTTGAAAAAGCTCAAAAAGGAGATACCGTTCTCATTCTCACCAATCAAAGTCCTTTTTATGGTGAATCAGGAGGACAAATGGGCGATACGGGGACAATAACAACACTTTCTAAAGTCTCTCCTGCACGGATTAAGATTACAAATACCCTAAAAAAGTTAGGGGATCTTATTGTTCATGAAGGCTTTCTTGAAGAAGGCACTTTGCACCTCAAAGATAATCTTTTAATGCAAGTCGATAAACCGCGGAGAGATGCTTTACGGGCAAATCATTCTGCAACGCATCTTCTCCACTCTGCACTTCATCATATTCTTGGAAGCCATGTTGCCCAAAAAGGATCTCTTGTCGCCCCAGACAAGCTTCGCTTTGATTTTAGTCATCCTAAAGCTTTAACATCTGGCGAGATACAAGAGATTGAATTTTGGGTGAACGCTCAAATCCGTTCTAACTCTTCTGTTTTAACACATCTCATGTCCATAAAAGACGCTCTTCAGTCAGGGGCGACAGCTCTTTTTGGCGAAAAATATGCAGAAGAAGTACGCGTGGTTTCAATGGGCGCTGATGACCAAAAAGAGAAAGACCTTAAAACATCTGTCGAACTTTGTGGGGGGACCCATGTCACACGAACAGGGGATATTGGGTACTTTAAAATTATACAAGAGACAGGCGTTGCCGCAGGAATTCGGCGTATTGAAGCGTTAACAGGAAAAAATGCTGAAATTTTTGTCCGACAGGAAGAAGCGTTCTTAAAAGAACTTTGCCTTTCTTTTAAATCAACACCAGAGACTCTTTCTGAGCGTATTCAGACGCTTCTTCTTGAAAAAAAGCGTCTTGAAAAAGAAATTCAAAACCTCCGTCAACAAGCACCTCATTCAAACACGATGCGTCATGAAGATCTTAAAACTTTTGGAGCACTTAAGGTTTTGAATTTAACACTTAAAAATTATCCTTTGAATGAATTGAAATCTCTTCTAGATGCTGAAAAACATCGCCTTACATCTGGTCTTGTTGTGCTCGCGAACATAACAGACGACAAAGTATCACTTATTATTGGTGTCACAAAAGACTTAACGCCCCTTTTTAATGCGGTTGAGCTGGTTCAAAAAGTTTCTCCTCTTCTGGGCGGCAAAGGAGGTGGCGGACGCCCTGACCTTGCTCAAGCTGGTGGCTCAAGCTCAGAGCGTCTCAAAGAGATCTTTAAAATGATAGATTCAGAAATTTCTCAAAAAATAATCTCTTAATGCTTTAAAACTGAGAAACCTTTAAACTTTTAAAAACGTTCTTTCATGTTTTTTGATTAAAGAGAATTAGCTTATTTAACATCTTAAAAAAATCAAACTGCTTAAAAAGAGAACCAACGACTTACAGAATGTTTTTCCTGTTCCTCAAAATACTTCTTTCCAACTCTTTTGGGAAAAACCCGCTGAAATTCTCTTAAGCATTAAGTTTTCTTCCAAATAAATCAAAGACTCTTGAGAACTTTCCCTGGCTTAAATCGAACCCCTTTAGATGCCTTTATTTGAAGAACTTCACCTGTTTTTGGGTTGCGACCAATTCTAGCTTTTCTATTCCGAACGGAAAAACTGCCAAAACCTACAAATGTCACTGTTTCTTCTTTTCTAAGAGCTGCTGAGATGCCCCTAAATGCAGCATTTAAAGCTTTTTCAGCTTCTACCTTTTTTAGATCCGTGATTTCTGAAATATAGGTTACGAGATCTTGTTTATTCATGATATCTCCTCTTTTAGAGTGTTGTACTGTTTTAATCGTAGTCTTAGTTTATAGATATTTGATAATTTATAGTAATTTTTTATAAATTATTTATAATTTTCAGATTTAAGAATAATTCCGAAGGACTCATTTTATTTATTTATGCTCAAAATGAAAAGAGAGAAAATAATCAATATTTATATATATAAAAGCTAATTCTTAATATTATGAAACCATAATTTTAATTTATTCATACAAAAGAAATGTTCATAAAATTTTTTATCATTCCATTATAATAAATAAAGACCCCTATAATTATGAACGCCATTTTTTAAAGATAGGAAATTTCTTAAATTCAAACACCAATTCGCTTTAAGGAAAAGCTCTTGATTCATCAAAGCCTTTCGTTTTCAAAGAGTTGGACATCATATGCCAAAAAAATTTAAAGGATTTTTACACAGATCAGAATAAAAAACATTTCGAAATGATTTTTAAATAGACAAGAAAGCAACACTTTTTCCTTTGATCCCAAAAAGAAAAGATTTTTTATTCTCCGCTCTTGCTATTTAACCTTAAAAAACACATATTAACATTTCGTTTATAAATTGATATTAAAGAAAAATAATGGATAAAAAATTTAAGCTCAACAATATTATAATTCCACGCAATGATGTAAATTTATACTTGTTCTCATGAAAAAAAAACGTCTTCTTACCTCTTCCATAATAGCCCTTTCCTCTATAAGTGTCTATTCTTTTTCAATAAAAGCTGAATCAAGCTCAAAATGGCAACCCAAAGCACGCATTAATTTAAAAACAGGAACGCAGCGTAGCCTCGGGCAAATTGGTATCCTCTCTCCTCTTGGCCAAGATAATAGTTCTATGTTGTTTATGGATGCGCGTTTTATGCGTGATTCTCAAAAAAACATGGAAGGTAACTTTGGGCTTGGCTATCGTTCGCTCGAAATTGTTCCAGATAAAATCTTAGGAATATATGGTTTTTTTGATGATCGTTATTCAAAGCATAGAAATTTGTTATATCAAATAACTTTAGGAACAGAACTCCTCTCAACAACATGGGATTACCGCCTTAATACATATTACCCTTTAAGCTCTCCCAAAGGCATAAAGGGAGGACCTTTAAAAAAACATTATGTTGGATATGAACTTTATGAAACATCTCAAAAAGAAATTCCTTTAACAGGTCTTGATTATGAGATAGGTCGAACAGTCCCAAATTTTGAGGATCTGCAATTTTATGTGGGAGGATATCACTTTGGTGCCCATCACAGTAAACCCATGAATGGATCAAGGGTTAGGAGTGTTTATTCTGTTAATGACTATGTTTCTCTCAACGCAGAGTTCCAATATGATAACATCCGGAAATATTCAAACTTTTTTGGCGTTAGCTTTACAATTCCTCTGGGAGAGGATACCTCTCAAAAAAGGCAGAAGCTCTCCCCTCTTGAACGTCGTATGACCTCAGAAGTTGTAAGAGACGTAGATATTGTTTCCAATGCTGTTCAATTGACACAAAAAAAGGACGGTAGATATGTTCATGTTCGAAAAGGACACCTTGGAAATTATACGGCAGAGCAACCTGGTCAAGAATCATTTGAAAACCCAAATAGTTTTAAAAAATTTGTAGAAGAAAATCAGATTAGCCATGTTGTTGATGAAAATGGGAATGTTGTTCCTATCTCTGCTTATATGTCGATGAAGCATATTGAAACATCCTCTCATCTTATCCAGGAAATTTCTGTTCGCGAAGGAAAATCCCCTAAAGAAATAGAACAAAATCATTTATGGCACAAAACCAATTCTCCCGAAGAGACGCATCATATTCTTAAAAACCTAAAAGAAAATCCTCCCCCTGAACAAGAAGCTGAAATTCAAGATGAGCCTCTCTTAGATATTTCAGCATTATTTAATCAAAATGAGATTATTGCGAAATTGGCTGATGAAGCAGCCGAAGAGAGAAGAACAGAAGCTGCAAGACTTGCAGCTAAAGAAGCAAAAGAGAGAGCTGCTGAAGAAGCTGAGAGACTTAGAAAAGAAACTGCTCGCTTAGAAGAAAAAAGACAAAGAATTGAAACTGAACGCTTAGAAACAGCGAAAAGAGAAGCTGCGGCCAAGAAAGCTGCTGAAGAAGAAGCCAGGAGAAAAGAAGCTCAAAGACTCGCTGAGGAAGAAGAGAAGAAAAAAGAAACTGAAGGACGAGCTGCTGAAGAAGCGAAGAGAAAAGCTACTGAGGAAGCTGAGAGACTAGCTGCTGAGCAAGAAGTTAGGAGAAAAGAAGCTGAAGCCAGGAAAGCTGCTAAGGAAGAAGCCGAGAGAATAGCTGCTGAGCAAGAAGTTAGGAGAAAAGAAGCTGAAAGACTAAGAATTGAAACTGAACAACGAGCTAAAGAAAAAGAAGATGCAGCCAAGAAGGCTGCTGAAGAAGCGAAGAGAATAGCTGTTGAGGAAGCTGAGAGACTTAAAAAAGAAACTGCTCGCTTAGAAGCTGAGAGACTAAAAATTGAAACTGAACGCTTAGAAACAAAGAAAAAAGAAGATGCAGCCAGAAAAGCTGCTGCTGAAGAAGCGAAGAAAAAAGAAGCTGAAAGACTTGCTGCTGAAGAAGTAAAGAGACTAGCCGCTCAGAGAGCAGTTGAAGAAGCAAAGGAGCTGGCTGCTCTGAAAGCTGCTGAAGAAAAGAAGATAAAAGAAGCTGCTGCCAGATTAGTTGCTGAAGAAGAAATTAAAAGAAAAGAAGCCGCCAGATTAGCTGCTGAAGAAGCCGAAAGGCTTAGAATTGAAGCTGAACAACGAGCTAAAGAAAAAGAAGCTGAGAGAATAGCTGCTCTGCTAGAAAATGAAGAAACAGAGAAATTAGCTTCTGAAAAAGAAGCTGCCGCAGCTCGTAGACAAGCAGCATTGACAGAAATGCATGCTCTAAGAGCCGAAGAAAAAAAGGCGCGAAAGAAAAATACGTCTTCTAATGATGGCAGATATTCTGATGAAAATTCATCGAACTCTCCTCCCTCATCACCACCAAGACCAGGAAAATCAACTTCTCTACCCAGAAAACCTTTAGAGCTTTTAGAGCATTTAGGCTATCCTGATGATCCTCTTATTTCGACACCAAGAGGAGATAAAGAGCTGATATTATTACCTCATCTTGATTTAAGCCCAATCAATTTTATGCTAGGTGTAAGCTCTTTCCATATCGAGGATAGTGATCCTTCTTATATTCCTTCAACACCATCTACTTCTATGTATCAAGATCCTCCCAAGCGCCATTCCAAACAGACAGGCCCTGCTCCTGATAGTCTTTTAAAAAATGTTCTTAACCCTGGTTTGAATAAAAATCGGGAGCTATTAGGGTCTCCTCCTAAACTTAATTTTCCTAAGAAAGGATCTTCTCAAAGATCTGGTTCAAAAATCATAGGAAATTACCCAGATCAAGCTTTCTTTAATGGCTCACAAATCTCTGCAGAATCTCTTGCTGCCCTAAGTCCCACAGTTCCTTTCTTTGGTAACACCACGAATGTGCCAGGCCCACAA
>JAFEBT010000066.1 GCA_018242545.1 Pseudomonadota bacterium | reverse complement strand
GCGCTATTTATATGATTGCTTCTATCGTTTGGCTCAATTGATGACACGCCCTAGACTTATGCGGATATTTTCCAAAGCCCGAAAAAAGTCTTACAATAGAAGAAATAAACAAGATTATTCAGAGCAGAAAATGATAGGTCTTGATACAAATATTTTAGTTCGTCTTGTTACAAAAGATGACCCTCATCAACTCACGCAGATTCTTACCTTTTTATCAGGGGCAAAAACCAACTCCATACCTCTTTTTATAAATTATATTGTTTTATGTGAGCTAGTCTGGGTTTTAAAAAGTGGATATAAGTACCCAAAAAATACCATTGCATCATTTCTCAATGATTTAAGCCATACGCAAGAAATCTTTTTTCCGAATAAAGAAGTTGTAAGAGAGGCTATTGAACTTTATAAAAAAGGAAAAGAAGATTTCTCGGATTATCTAACATTTACACATAATAAAAAAAAAGGCTGTTCCCTAACTTACTCATTTGATACCCAACTGATTAAAGAAAAAATTTTCCATCTACCTTCCTGATATAACGCTCAGGCCTAAAGAATTCACTTAAAGGCAGATAAACTTATAGTTCTTGACCTTTAAGCGCCTCTCTTCCAATTCTAATTCTTCAATTAATAAAGTTAAAATGATGGATAAAATTTTAAAACCTATTTCCCTGGGGAGATTTTATTAGAAGAATTCATTCTTTCTCTCAATATTAGTCAGAACTAGCTTGCGCGAGATATGAATGTTCCTCCTACAGGTATCAATGATATTATTCATAATAAACGGAGTATCACTGCAGATACAACATTGCGTCTTTCTAAATATTTTGGAACAACTCCAATTACAATTGGACTATGATCTTCGATTTTCTATGCTCAATTCATAGCCTACTATTGAAAAACGAATAAGGCCCTATCAAATTTCTACTTTAAAAAATCTGCTCTGCCTCAAAAAAACAGGCCCTTGCTGTGTAAAAAAGAAGAGAGCGTTTACTACTATTGTCATCTCGCTTCTTCTTTAATCGATGGCCCCTTAACACGTGTATAAAAACGGACTCTTTTCTAAAAAGAAAAAGAAATTTTTATCACGAATTTCAAAGTTTAATTAAATAACTAAGATTAAGGGTTTCTTTCATCAAAAAGCCATAAAAATCGAATCTTTCTTTTATCTCTCGTCATTATCAAAAAAACATATATATATTTATTCAGACATATAAAGTGATTTCTCAAACAGGCTCATCTTTTATGCTTCCTCGAGACAAAGGTCTTGGGCTTAGCGAGTTCTTTGTCAATTCGTCATCTTCTTTATGATATAATGCAGAATATCCACTTCTTGAAGGGGAGTGACTCAAGTATCCAAAGTTGCAATCACAACAAGAGGTATTTAACTTTAAACATGCACCTCCACAGCAAAGGATTCCTGTGCAGATGGATAGAGCGATAATAAGATCTGTTAAAGGATTGGCTATACTCTTTCCAAAATGGAGAAAATAGCCAAAAAAAGAAAGAAAAGAAACGATGTAACCCTTAAATGTTAGAACTTTTTTGAACATAAAAATCTCCTTTATTTTACCCCTAAAAAGAACACAAAAAAGCAAAGTTTTTTAATGCAAAAGAGACACATTCTTATAAAATTTTAGCTATATCACCTGTTTAGGATGTATTCGTTCTGTGCTTATTTAATTTTATGCTAACACACTTCATAATAAGAGAAGCATTAAAAAAATTAATTTAAAAAGATGTGTTTTCATAAAGATAATGAAAAAAGTAATTTCTTTCTTCTTTATAATCAAAGAAGGATATTGTCTTAAACTGAATTACCGTTTAGAAATTTAAGAGATTAAAGTTATGACATAGGAGGAAAGCGTTCATGGGCTCTATCTTCCAAGTTTATTTTTAAGAAAAATCCAATTCTTTTCTTAAAGTGAACATTCTTTTTATATAATCAAGGGGTAAATAATGAACATCCATTTTACTGAGAAAGCTTCTTCAAAAGGCATCCTTATTGTTGGTATTTATGAAGAAAAAATTCTGACAGAATCTGCCCAAAAGATTGATCAAAAAACAGATGGACTTTTAACACGTGTCTTAAAAAATGAGCCTTTTTCTGGAAAGAAAAAAGAAATTCTATCTTTAGTTGCTCCCTACGGGCTTGAAAATTCAACGCTTCTTCTGGTTGGCCTTGGCAAAAAAGGAAGTTTAAGTGCCCAGGATTGTGAAGTGATTGGAGGCCATTTAACAAGTCATCTTATGACACTTTCTCAACAAGAAGCATGTCTTCTTCTTGAAGGAATAGAGGAAAAACTATTATCTCTTCCTGAGATTGCAGCACATCTTGCAGAAGGATGCCTTTTACGCTCCTTTTATTTTGATAAGTATCATACCCAAAAGCAAAGTGAAAAAAAGTCGATTCTTAAAACCATCTCTTTTGTTCTTCCCTCACAGACAGAGATAAATAAAGCAACACAATTATTTGAATCCCTTTCAAGTGTTGCAAAAGGCGTTTTTTACACACGTACATTTGTTTCTGAGCCCCCGAATGTCCTTTATCCAGAAACGTTTGCAGAGGAACTTAAAGACTTAACAAAGCTCGGCGTTAAAGTTGAAATCCTCGGCGAAAAAGAAATGCGCAAATTAGGAATGGGAGCTCTCTTAGGCGTTGCGCAAGGTAGCATTAAAGAACCAAAATTGGTTATCCTAGAATGGCAGGGAAAAGATAAAACAACAAAACCTCTTGCATTTGTTGGTAAAGGTGTAACCTTTGATACAGGTGGGATTTCTCTCAAGACAGCCGATGGCATGCCAGACATGAAATATGACATGACAGGAGCTGCAACAGTCGCTGGACTTCTCAAAACTTTGGCTTTGAGAAAAGCGCCTGTAAATGCTGTTGGTGTTTTGGGATTGGTTGAAAATATGCCAGACGGAAATGCCCAACGCCCCAGTGATGTTGTTAAAACACTCTCTGGTCAAACAATTGAAATTCTTAATACCGATGCAGAAGGAAGATTGGTTTTAGCAGATGCCCTCTGGTACACGCAAGATCGTTTTAAACCAGAACTTATGATTGATCTTGCAACCTTAACAGGTGCCATTGTGATTTCCCTTGGAAATGAATATGCAGGACTTTTTTCAAACAATGATAAGCTTGCTGAACAACTCTATCAAGCAGGTCTTGATGTCAATGAAAAACTCTGGCGTTTTCCTCTTCATGAAAACTACGATAAAGATATTAATTCTGCCATTGCAGATATGAACAACACGGGCTCAAGTCGAAAAGCTGGAAGCATTACAGCTTCTCAACTTCTTGCGCGGTTTGTAAATAATGTTCCTTGGGCGCATCTTGACATCGCAGGCGTCGCTTGGTCTTCTAAAGATGATGATCTTTATGAAAAAGGAGCAACTGGATATGGTGTGAGGCTTTTAAATAAATTCATCTCAACCTATTATGAAACATAAAACAAAACTTATGAAGAAGGAAAGAATCTCCTCTTTCCTTCTTACTTTTCCTTTTGCCTAAAAAGAGAAAATCTTTTGAAATCATGTCAAAATCACCCTTAGAAGTTCGTTTCTATCACCTGACAACAACGCCCCTTGAAAAGGCTCTTCCGAAACTCCTTGAAAAAATTATTTCACAAGGACATAGGATCCTTATCTTAACAGACTCAGAAGACCAAACTGAGTCGATTGCCATTCAATTGTGGACGTATTCTCCTCTTTCTTTTTTACCGCATGGAACCCATAAAGATGGATTTGAAAAAGACCAGCCTATATTTTTAACATCTTTAGAAGAAAATCCAAATAACGCCGATATTCTTATTATTCTAAACGGAAAGCATCCAAAATTTATAGAAACCTTTACGCATTGTTTCTATGTCTTTGAAGATATGGAAAACACTAAAAAATTATCTGCTGTAGAACAGTGGGAAAATTATCAAAAGCAACCCTATCTTTTAAGTTATTGGATGCAAAAAAAAGATGGAAGCTGGGAAAAAACAAAAGAAAAAAACGAATAAGTTTTTTTCACTTGGACCCCACACGTTTTTGTTTCTTAAAGATTTTTAAATACCTTTTTTTCGCTATATATCAATGTGTTATGTAGGAAAATTTCCCTTAACACCTGACATATTTCGAAAAAAGGTAAAATATAGCAGGATAGCATCCTGTCAAGAGGTGTAAAATTAGATTGAATCATTGTGCTTTTCCGAGCCAGTGAGTAACTCCATTGAAGCAGGATCCATATGGAATAGTTTATTTAAACTATTCCATTTAAGGCGAGAATTCGTAGAAAGCAGTTAAAACTTTGGAGTTCTCCAGACTACTTTCTCATGATTTTTTCTGTTATTTAGAGGCGTTTACCGTGTACATAAGAAAATTGCCTTGATTTTATAAATATTAGTAATTAAATAACCGTAAGATATTCTTGTTTTATCTAAAAAGTCATTTTTAACCAACCAATGAAAGGTTTCATTATGAAAATAAGAAATATTATTATGCTCTCTTTTGTTTTTCTGGTTACAAGTACTTTCAACGCCTATTCCTTTCAGGAGCTTGACGACATGGAAAAACAAATCTTACGCTCTGGTGATCCAACTCGTAAGTTTGTTGCAGAGTCAGAGGAGCTTTCTACTGAGAGTCGCCAAGCCCTAAAAACAAAATTTAATGAAGGTAATATTATAAAAGTAACACTTCTAAAGCCATACGAAGTACAAAAGGGAGAATTCATTTCTCTTCAATTTTCAGGGCAAGTCTTGACGCACGGAAGGCAAGAACAGATTTTAGAGCATTTATGGGTGAATAACAGTGTTGTGGCCTTTGCAAAGTCCTATTTAATAGGCAGGACATCCTCAGCGGAAGAGGGGACACAATGGGCTCTTGAATATCGTCCAACAGAAAGTTTTAATGCCGCTTCTCAACTTTGGCCAGATACTCTCATAGAATTTTTACATTTAGTGATTACAGATCATCAGGCAATGAGCTCTTTGGGGTCAATAGGCACCAAAATTTACAATTTAGATATTCAAGCTCCTTATAATCATGCGGATGAGTTAATGAAATCTAATCTTATGAGTGTACCCGGTGTAAAAATTACCCGTACTCTTTTTAATTTCACGCGTTCTTGACATTTCCTCTCCCTCTTAAATGGGGGAGATCTTTAAATTTAAGTGACACACTGATTTAAGAGTAGTTACTGATTCATCGAAATTGTTTCTTCAATTTTTAACAAAGTTATCCTTATACCCTTTGTTTCCCCAATGAACATGACACATTCTGCCGCTTTCCGTTTAAGAAAGACAAAGTTTTTTAACAAACTCAAGACCATTGACTAAAAAAAAACGAGAAAAAGGTAATTTTTATTTTTCGAAAAAAATACAGACTCTTCTTCTTGCTTTAAAAGCAGTACTCTTCTTACTCCTTCCTTAAAAGAAAGCGTTTTCGAGAGCCCAATTATTAAAAACTTGGTGGTCTTAAGCATATATTATGCTTTTTAAAATAGAGAAGATCTAAAAATTCTAATTTTAGTTTCTATGAGCAGCTAAGCTTCTCGCCTTTCAACCGTTCTTGGGGATGTTTTATTAGTCCCTCTTTTCTTTTGATTTTTTAAAGATAAGCCACCCGCTTAAAGAAACCCCAATACTTACAAAAATAACAATGAGTGTTGCAAGGGCATTCACTTGGGGCGTAACGCCCAATTTCACACTTGAAAAAATAACCATAGGAAGGGTGGTAGAACCAGGCCCGGATACAAAACTTGCAATCACAAGATCATCTAAAGAAAGGGCGAAAGCTAAAAGCCAGCCTGCTCCAAGAGCAGGTGCAATGAGAGGAAGTGTAATAACAAAAAAAGACTTCAAAGGACGCGCCCCAAGATCAAGAGCAGCCTCAATAAGCGTATTATCAAACCCAAAAAGCCGTGCTTGCACAATGGACGTTACATAAGCCATGGCAAGGGTTGTATGGGCAATTGTAATTGTTAGAACCCCTCTTGCCTCTGGCCAACCGATCATTTGTTTTAAAGAAACGAAAAAAATAAGAAGGGACAAGCCCGTGATAACCTCTGGCATAACGAGCGGGGCCGTAATAAGTCCTGAAAAAAAAGTTCTGCCTTTAAATCGTCCAAATCTTACTAAAACGAGTGCAGCAAGTGTTCCAAAAATAAGAGCAAAGGTTGCAGAAAGGGTGGCTACTTTTAAACTTACCCATGCGGCTTTGAGCAATTGGTCATTATCAAAAAGACTTTGATACCATTTCAGAGAAAACCCGTCCCAAATGGTCACAAGTCGTGATTTATTAAAGGAAAAAGCAATCAAAATTAAAATGGGGACATAAAGAAAAGCGTATCCAAAAAGAAGCCAGGTTAACAGAAAAGAAGACAATTTTTTATGCATTCATTTGACCTCCTTCTCCCCGTTGATCACGCTGAACATTTTTTTGAATATACTGTAAAAGAATAATAGGAAATACAAGGAATACGAGCATTCCAATTGCAACAGCTCCTGCAACCGGCCAATCACGGTTTACAAAAAACTCATTCCACAAAACCCGTCCAATCATAAGCGTATCTGATCCTCCTAATAAATCTGGAATTACAAATTCCCCAAGAGCTGGAATGAAAACTAAGAGAGAACCTGATATAATTCCTGGACTGCACAAAGGAACAGTTATTCTCCAAAAAGTTCGAAAGGGTCTTGATCCAAGATCATAGGCAGCCTCGAGAAGAGAGGGATCTATTTTTTGAAGCGATACATAAATGGGAAGGATCATGAAAGGAAGATAACAATAGGTTATACCGATGGAAACAGAAAAAATAGTATTCAGGAGTCGAAGAGGTGCTTCAATTAAACCTAATTTTAAGAGAATCGTGTTCACAACGCCATGATAACTTAAAATTCCGATCCAGGCATAAACACGAATTAAAAAAGATGTCCAAAAAGGCAAAATAACCATCATCAGAAGAAGAGTTTGGTATTTCAAAGGTGAACGCGCAATTGCATAAGCCATTGGAAATCCAATAAGAAGACATGCAGTTGTTGCAAGAGCTGCAAGTCCCAATGAATTTAAAATTGCTCTTATATAAAGATCATCCCAAATTAAATAAAAATAATTTCCAATATTAAGTTTAAAAGCAATAACGTCTTCCCCCATGCGTTCCATTAAGGGCAAATAAGGAGGAATACCCACCGTTAATTCTGAAAAACTAATTTTTAAAACCATTAGAAAAGGAATAAAAAAGAAAAGCAACACCCAGGCATAAGGAAGAGCAATGACGAAAAATCGACTTGATATTCGCTTTTTGAAAAATAAAATAAGATTCCAAAAGAACCTGGGCGTCATTTTTGTAAACCAGTACTTTCTAAACTGTTAAAACAATCCCGTTTTCAGGTTGCCAATAGAGATAAACTTTATCTTCCCACGTTACAGGTTGTTCCGTCAAACGCAGAAGATTCGGAAGCGTTGCAAGAACACGCCGGCCATTTGCTGTTAAAACATGATAAATAGAAACATCTCCTAAATATTCAATATCATCAACTATCCCACTGGTATAATTATACATAACATCAGGTTTTCCATGGGACATTTTTGAAATTTTAATCTTTTCAGGCCTAACCGCCACCGTAACATGCGCACCAGGCGGAATCGTTGCAGAATGGCTAATACAAAGCTCCGAAGGCATGCTATCAGATTGGACAATAACATGATCTGGCGCATCTTCAAGAATAATACCTTCAAACATGTTAATATACCCTATAAAATCGGCCACAAACCGAGAATTCGGAAATTCATAAATTTCATGGGGCGGACCAACTTGACGGATTTGGCCTTCATTCATCACAGCAATACGGGTTGACATGGTCATAGACTCTTCTTGATCATGACTCACCATAATAAAAGTAATACCCACACGTTCCTGAATAGTGACAAGCTCAAGTTGTGTTCTCTCTTTTAATTTTTTATCAAGCGAAGCAAGAGGTTCATCTAAAAGAAGAAGTTTTGGCTGTTTTACTAAGCTCCGAGCAAGCGCAACACGTTGACGTTGGCCTCCCGAAAGTTGATAGGGCATCCGATTCACAAACGCAGACATTTGAACAAGATCTAAAACGCTCTCGACCCTTTCCTTGATTTCATTCTTGGGAAGTTTTTCTTGTTTTAGACCAAAGGCAATATTTTGGCCAACACTCATATGTGGAAAAAGCGCATAAGATTGAAACATCATGTTAACAGGGCGCTCATAAGGAGGGGTGCTTGTCATGTCAATGTCATCAATAAAAATTTTTCCCGAGGTTGGCGTCTCAAAACCCGCAAGCATTCTTAAAAGTGTTGTTTTACCGCATCCTGATCCCCCTAAAATCGAAAAGAATTCTCCTTGATAAATAGAAAGACTCAAATTATTTACAGCCATTATACCATCGAATTCTTTTGAAACGTTTTCAATCCGTATATAAGGACGATTTTTGGGGTCAAGCCAGGGATCAAATTTATACGAACGTTTTGGAGATTTTGAAGCCATTTGATTTCCTCTTTTAGACTATCCTATATGCCTGTTTTAATCCGAATCCAAGCCCTCGAGCGCCATCTTTCAAAGTTCTGCGGCGCACTTTTGCTAACAAACAATGTTTTCATTACAGAAGCAGGTGGATAAATAATAGGATTATTACGCACTTCTTTTGCAACGTACTGAAGAGAAGCCTTATTTGGATTTGCATCATAAATATAATTTGTAATTTCCGCAATAACTTGAGGACGCAAGATAAAATCAATGAATTTATATGCGTTTTCACGGTGAGGAGCATCCTTTGGAATGGCCATGACTTCAAACCATATCTCTGCACCTTCCTTAGGAATCGCATATTTAATTTGAAATTTTTGATTCAATTCTTTTGCACGTAAAGATGCCTTCAACACATCTCCTGACCACCCAAGCGCAAGACACGTTTCTCCTGTTGCAAGATCTTCAATAAGTCCTCCGGCTGTAAACTTTCGAATAAAAGGTCGAACAGATTTTAAAATCTTAACGGCTTTTTCAAATTCTTCACGGGATGTCGTATTCGGATTTACTCCTGCATAAACTAAAATTGCATTAAAGACATCAAGGGCACTGGATTGAAGAGACACACCGCATGTTGCAAAATGCTGAACGATTTCAGAGTTAAATAAGATCCCAAAATTTTCTGTTAATTTTTCGATATCTACCCCTGGCATGCATTTGGAGAGTTTCTCAGGGTTATAAGCGATTCCTATTGTTCCCCATGAATACGGAATTCCATAATTATTTTCAGGGTCTATTTCTTCCAATCTCTTTAAAACATTTGCATCAAGATTATGATAGTTTTTGAGTTGGCTTTTATCAATTTTCTCATAAATTCCTGCTTTAATTTGACGTGCAAAGAAAGGATTAGCAGACGGGAACACAACATCATACCCTGAATTCCCGAGAAGGAGTTTTGCTTCCAAAACCTCATCACTGTCATACACGTCATAATTAACCTTAATTCCGGTTTCTTCTTCAAATTTTCGAAGAACATCCGGCGCAATATCATCTGTCCAATTATAAATATTTAAGACTTTTTCATCTTGCGCACTCAGTGGAAAAAGATTTCCGGTCGTTAAGAAAAGAGTCATAAAAAAGATAAAAGATCTTATACTTTTTCTTTGAATGAAAAAGGCTTTTTTAAACGTTCTTTGATCTTTCCCTATACGCATACTTTTTGATCCATTTTAGACTGATTGAATGTTTAAAATTTTGAAATTGGCTTCTCTCTTTCTAATATGCATTAAAATCAGCTTAAAACAAGAATAGTATTTTATATCGGGCCCTCATTTTTAAAAATGATTAAATTTATCTTAAGAGCGTATCTTTTACATTCTTCTCTTTATTTCTAGGTTGATCCCAGGGGTTTACTTTATCTTATACGGGATAATCCCGCCTCAAAAAGGAGGAAATTCTTGAAAAAATTCTTCTTTCTTGTTATAAGTAGAAGAATTTTCAATTTATAGAGCATAAAGAGTTAATGATGATTTTCTATTTTAAACAATTTATACTTCTTACTTTTATTTTAACCCGAACTATGGATAAAAAATAATTAACAGATTGAAAAGATTGAGGTATTTT
>JAFEBT010000065.1 GCA_018242545.1 Pseudomonadota bacterium | reverse complement strand
AAAGAATCGATAAAGATAAGGCCAAAATCCGCCCTTAAGAAGTATTTGAAAAGATATGAAAGATAAGGTAATAAAAGAGGGCAAAAATCCGCAAAGAAGAAATGATTTGAAAGATGAGAAAGAAAGGAAAAAGGAAGGGAGAATCTAAGTGAAGAAATAGTCGATAAAGATAAGGCCAAAATCCGCCCTTAAGAAATAATTTCAAAGATATGAAAGATAACAAATAAAAAAGAGTAAAATAGGTAATAAGAACTAAAGAAAAAGATTAGATCGAACAGAGAATAAAAAGCTAGATAAATATAAGGTTAAAATCCAAATTTATCAGATAAGAGAATGGAAAAATATTTATTTGATGTAGCAATAGACGGTCAATTAGGATTCCAAGATGCAGCAACACCAGTGATGGAATCATTAGTAAATTTCTATAACTATGTATTTATTTATATGACATTAGTCATGGTAGTAGTAGGATATATGTTATCAACAATCCTAGTACACTTCAATGCAGGAGCACGATTAATATCTCATAAATACTTAACACATGGAACACAAATCGAAGTAATATGAACAATAATCCCAGCATTAATATTAATGGCATTTGCAGTACCATCATTCCAATTATTATATTTAATGGATGAATGTATCGAGCCAGGAGTGACAGTGAAAGCAATAGGATCACAATGATATTGAAGCTATAGTACAGACGATTACTACCCAGGAAAAATCAGTTTTGACTCATATATGATACCAGAAAGTGATTTAAAAGTGGGAGAATTCCGATTATTAGAAGTGGATAACAAATTAATAGTGCCAGTGGACACACACGTGCGAGTGATAGTAACAGCAACAGATGTATTACACTGTTGAGCAGTACCATCATTAGGAGTAAAAGTAGATGCATTACCAGGACGATTAAACCAAACATCATTCATAGCATTACGAGAAGGAACATTCTATGGACAATGTAGTGAAATCTGTGGAGCAAACCATGCATTTATGCCAATATGTATAAAAGCGGTATCATTACCAGAATACATAGCATATGTAAAATCGGCAATATCAAATTAATAGGCTTTGAGTAGACAAAGCGACGATGCCTAGATATGTTAGAATCATAGAAGGGGTAAAGTCAAAAGATAAGATAAGATAAGTGATAACTCAAATTCTTTGAGAAGTAAATCAAAGAAAAAAGAAGTCTATAAAAGGGTTAGAGTCCAAAATAGATAAATGAGTAACGCAAGTTGAAGTACAACGTGATTATTCTCAACAAACCACAAGACAATAGGTATGTTATATATCATCTTGGGAATAATTTCATCACTAATAGGTACATCATTCTCAGTGATAATGAGAATGGAATTAAGCCAGCCAGGGAATACAGTATTATCAGGAGATGGCCACTTATATAATGTTTTAATAACAGCGCATGCATTTATAATGATATTCTTCTTTGTAATGCCAGTATTAATAGGAGGATTTGGAAACATATTCGTTCCATTAATGATAGGAGCACCAGATATGTCATTTGCACGATTAAATAACATAAGTTTCTGATTAATGCCAGCATCATTAACATTATTAGTATCATCAGCATTAGTAGAAAGAGGAGCCGGAACATCATGAGTAGTATATCCACCATTATCATCAATCGAATATCATAGTGGAGGAGCAGTAGACTTAGCAATATTTAGCTTACATTTAGCAGGAGTAGCATCAATCTTAGGAGCAATGAATTTCATAGTAACAGTATTAAATATGAGAGCCCCAGGAATGACAATGCATAAAATCCCATTATTTGTATGAGCAATATTTATAACAGCATGATTATTATTATTATCATTACCAGTATTTGCCGGAGCAATAACAATGTTATTAACAGATCGAAACTTTAATACAAGTTTCTATGATCCAGCAGGAGGAGGAGATCCAATATTATATCAACATTTATTCTGATTCTTTGGACATCCAGAAGTGTATATAATAATAATACCAGCATTTGGAGTAATATCACAAGTAATACCAGCCTTCTCATCTAAACCAATATTTGGATATTATGGAATGGTATATGCGATGTTATCAATCGGAATCTTAGGATTTATAGTATGAGCACATCACATGTATACAGTAGGAATGAACGTAGATACACGAGCCTACTTTACAGCAGCAACAATGATAATAGGAGTTCCAACAGGAATTAAAATCTTTAGCTGATTAGGAACATTATATGGAGGAAGTATCCGATATACAACACCAATGTATTTCGCATTAGGATTCTTATTCTTATTCACAATAGGAGGAATAACAGGAGTGGTACTATCAAACGGAGGATTAGATATAGCATTACACGATACATATTACGTAGTAGCTCAAATGGGCCATATAATTAGCGATAGTTATATCGACGCGCACTATATGCTGGAAACACTAGTATATTATATTATCTTCATAATAATAATATGTATTATTTTGTACTTATTCAGTAAATCTAATGAAGAGAAGATAAAGTCAACATTAGTTTTGAATAGTAAAAATCAAAATAGTAGTAGTCAATCAGCAGGAAACGAACCGTTATTAAACGAAATAGGATCCTCAGAGACTATATGTGCGCTATCTGATAGAGAGTGATTAGCAGGAATAGTAGATGGAGATGGAAAATTTGATATAAGAATAATAAATAATAAAAGAGTGTTAAAAAGTATAAGAATAAAAATCTCAGTAAGAGATGCAAGAATATTATATAGAATTCGAAATCTATTACATGTAGGTAGAATAAGAGTCGAAGGGCCAAATTTAGTAACCTACATAGTAAGTGACAGAGCCGGAATGACAACATTAGTAAGACAGATAAATGGCCATATTAGATTAAAAATGGCAGAATTCGAAGAAACATGTAAACTATTAAATGAGACATATAAGCCAGCGGAAGCGAAAGTCCCAAGAAACAGCGGGTATTTATCAGGATTAATAGATGCAGATGGATCAATAATATTAAATTATGTAAATAATCGAATCGAAATGTCATTAGAATTAAATCAAAATGAAAATACGATGGCATTAGATTTAAGCGAAGCTATAGAGGGTATAAGTCCATCGGTTCATAAATTTGAGAAAAGAAATCAAAGTAAAGATAAGATATATTACTCAATTCGAATAGTTTACGATAAAATTTCGCATATGGGTCCAATTTATCGATATTTTAAAAGCCACAGATGTTATAGCGATTTCAAGTTTTATCGAGTAATGCAAATCAAAAGATTTTTAAAGATCAGACAATACAAAGAGTATCCAATAGATTCAGTAGAATATAAGATCTATAATGAATTTCTAAAAGAGTTTAACACACATTTAAATGAAGATAAACCATTACCAGCCTACATAAAATAATCAACTAAGATCAGATAATGAGATAGTCCACAATAAAAAGAATTAGCATTTCCACTACGTATTATCTATGGGAGCAGTATTTGGAGTATTTAGTGGATTCTTCTACTGAGTAGGAAAAATAACAGGATATGCATATCCAGAATTCTGAGGAAAAGTATTATTCTGAGTAATGTTCACAGGAGTAAACTTAACATTCTTCCCACAACATTTCTTAGGATTAGCAGGATTCCCACGACGATATCCAGATTTTGCAGATGGATATTCATTCTATAACTGAATAAGTTCAATAGGAAGTATAATATCATTAGTAGGAGTAGGAATATTCTTATATGTATTCTACCGAATAATAGCGGATAGAGTGGAAGTAGTGAATGGATCACAATGAACAGCACCAGAGTTCTTCGACACAATCGGAACAACAAACTGAAGCTATACATTAGAATGAGTACATCCATCACCAGCCCCATTCCATACATATAACGAAATTCCATACTTAGTAGCAACAAAATAACCCCTGAACAGATCGCAGGGCGAAAGTAGAAAAAAAAGAAAATGAAAGAATTATTAATCTATATAATAGTGGCGATAATATTATCAGCAGTAATAAGTCTAGCCTCATATATATTAGCGATCCGCCGACCAACAGCGGAGAAAGTAAGTGCATATGAGTGCGGATTTGATCCATTCTTAGATTCTCGACATAAATTTGAAGTTCGATTCTTTTTAGTAGGAATTCTATTTATAATATTTGATTTAGAGATATCATTATTATTCCCATGAGTCCAAGTATTAAATCAAACAAATTATTGAATAGTAATGACATTCTTATTTATATTAACGATAGGATTAGTATATGAGTGAAAAAAAGGAGCATTAGAGTGAGAATAGGTCAGAAAAGAATCATAGAGCAAACCCTCTAATATCAGAGAGGAGCCAAGGTAATGTGGTCGAGAGGTTAAGGCGGTTGCCTGTAAAGCAATTGGGAAACCATCCTAGGTTCGAATCCTAGCATTACCAAGTAAATAGCGCCTCATTCATTACCACGTAAAAATCGCTCCGTCTCATCGATAATCTCATCGATAATCTCATCCATTACTACATAAATCTCGCATCATCGATAACAACATAAATCTCGCTCCGTACATAACGACATAAATGTGGCCAGGAACACAGCCCGGTAAATGCGTACATAAAAGTCGCCCATTGATAACGATATAAATCTCGCCCAATCGATAACGACATAAATCTCGTCTCATCCATAATCTCATCCATTACTACATAAATTTCGTATTATTTATTACTACATAAATCTCGCATCATCCATAACGACATAAATCAGGCCCCCAACACAGCCAGGCGAATAACCCCCTAAATATATCCCCGTCGATAACGACATAAATCTCGCATCATCCATAACGACATAAATAGAGATCGATAATGACATAAATAGAGATCGATAATGACATAAATAGACATCGATAACTACATAAAATCCGCTTCGAACACAGCCTGGGAAATCCCGCCAATAACCCCCCCCCCCCCTTTACAACAGGAATCGGCGAAAAAGCCCAAAATAAGAATCCTTCGTATAGGAATAGGCAAAAAAGAAGACTCATTGGTATAGGCAAAAAAGAAGACTCATTGGTACAGAAATTGGCGAAAACCCTTTATTCGAAGAATCAGCGAAAAATCGCCCCCTTCGTACAGTAATAGGCAAAAAAGAATATTCCTTAGTATCGTAATCGGCGAAAAATTCCCTTTATTGTAGTAATCGGCGAAAAATCCCCTTCGTACAGGGAAAGGGAAAAATTGCGCAACATAACATTTTATAAGTGAAGAATAAAGAGCGAAAAAGAAGCATATGAGTAGTGCCCGTAAATAGTAGGGCGAGAAAATGTTATGCAGAAAAATCCCGCTCAATAATAATCACTCAATAATAATCACTCAATAATAATCACTCAACAATAATAGCTCAACGATTATCAAGAAAGCAGATAATAATAGGAAAGAATAATCAGGTTAGAATCCTTGAAATTCTAGATAATAAAAAATGAGAATATTAAAAAAACATCCAATATTAAGCTTGGTAAATAATATGTTAGTAGATCTACCAGCCCCAGCGAATATAAGCTATTTCTGAGGATTCGGATCATTATTAGGACTGTGCTTAATAATTCAAATGGCAACAGGAATATTTTTAGCAATGCATTTTACACCACATGTAGATTTAGCATTTAATTCAGTAGAGCACATAATGAGAGATGTAAACTACGGATGATTAATCCGATATGCCCATGCAAATGGAGCCTCAATGTTCTTTATAATGGTATTTATCCATATAGCGCGAGGATTATACTATGGAAGTTATACAGGAGCGCGAATGATGGTATGAAATGTAGGAGTAATAATCCTAATAGTAATGATGGCGACAGCCTTTTTAGGATATGTATTAGTATTTGGATCAATGAGTTTATGAGGAAGTGTAGTAATTACAAATTTATTATCAGCGATCCCATACATAGGAGAAGATATAGTTCAATGAGTATGAGGAGGATTTAGTGTAGGAAACCCCACATTAAATCGATTCTTTAGTTTCCATTACTTATTACCATTTGTATTAGCAGCATTAGCAGTAGTTCATTTAATAGCATTACATGAAGATGGATCAAACAACCCATTAGGAGTGGAAGCGGAAATCGATAAAGTGCCATTCCATCCATACTATAGCATCAAAGATTTATTTGGATATACATTATTTGGATTAGGATATATATATTTAGTATACTTTGATCCAAACTGATTAGGACATCCAGATAACTATATCCCAGCGAACCCATTAGTGACACCAGCACATATCCAACCGGAATGATATTTCTTATTTGCATATGCAATATTAAGATCAATCCCCGACAAATTATTAGGAGTATTAGCCTTATTTGGATCATTATTAGTACTATTAGTAGTTCCAATAGTAGAACAAAGTCCAATCCGAAGTCGACAATTCCGACCAATAAGTAAAATAATGTTCTGATTCTTTGTAGGAGACTTTATAATCTTAACATATATAGGAGGTCAGGTGGTAGAAGAGCCATTTATAACAATAGGACAACTAGCATCAGTATTTTATTTTGTATACTTCTTAGTATTAAATCCATTAGCAGGATATATTGAGAAGAAAATAGTAAGCTAGAAAGCCCCAAAAGAAGAAAAACAGCAAAAAAGAAGTAAGGAAAGATAGGAGCGAAGAAGGGAGGAAAGAGTGCAAGGCGAATCTTCTTGATAAATAATCTCGTCTAAAGATCCCTTTAGAAGGCACATAGAAGGCACATAGAAGGCACATAGAAGGCATATAGAAGGCACATAGAAGGCACATAGAAGGCGCAAAGATAGCGCAAAGATAGCGCAAAGATAAATCCTTCGTAAAAATCCCTTCATATAAATCCCTTCATATAAATCCCTTCATATAAATCCCTTCGTATAAATCCCTTCGTATAAATTAGGATAAAAATCTGCATAAAAATGAGTATAAAAATCGGCATAAAGCCAGGAAGAAGAAAGAAGAGAGCAAAGATCGAAACTGAGAGAGAGGAAAGAGTGCAAAATCCGCAGAAAGCTAGGGATAAGAAAGGCGAAAAGGTCTCGCAGAAAGAGCCCATCGTAGAGTGCCAGGAAGAAGAAAGAAGAGAGTAAAGATCGATCCTGTGAGAGAAGAAAAAAGCAAAGATCGGTCCTGTGAGAGAATCAAAATTGCAGGAATAAAGATCGACCTTGTGAGAGAATAAGATAGATGAAGAAGAAAGATAAGATCGACACTGTGAGAGAAGAAGAAAGATAAGATCGACACTGTGAGAGAAGAAGAAAGAAGAGAGCAAAGATCGACACTGTGAGAGAGCAAAGATGAGAGAGAAGAGCAAAGATCGATCCTGTGAGAGAGCAAAGATGAGAGAGAAGAAAAGAGCAAAGATGAGAGAGAAACAAAAAAGCAATAATAAAGATCGATCCCGGGAGAGAGGAGAGAGCAAAGATCGAACCTGTGAGAGAGGAAAGAGTGCAACCGCAATAGTGCAAGAACAAGACTGCAAGAATGAGAAGGCGCAAAAGAAAAGACGTAAGTCAGTAAAAAAGTGCGCCAGATAAAAGTGTAAGTGTCTGTAGCATATGGGCTGTGCAATGAGCTTCGGATTCAAGGAGGGTGGTTCGAGTCCATCCAGACACTAAAGTGCAACAGATGCCCAATGGGCAAGGTTAGAATCCAACTAAGCACAAATGACAACAGTATTTGGAACGATAGCGATAATATCATCACTAATGGTAATAACAGAAAAGAATACAGTTCATTCAGTATTCTATCTAGTAATGTCGTTTGTAAACACAGCGATAATCCTGATAATAACAGGAGTAGATTACCTAGGATTATTAATAATAATAGTATATGTTGGGGCAATAGCAATACTATTCTTATTCGTAGTAATGATGATAAATATAAAAAGTGAAGAAATAAATCGAGCCCGATATACACCAATCGGGTTAATCATTACAACAGTGTTAATAATGGAGGTGTATATGGTATATCCAAAACTGTCTCCAATAGCACAAGAAAGCGTATATTCAATAAATGGTGCAACAACAAATATTCAAGCCTTAGGAGAGATAATGTATAATTGACCAATAATAATGTATGGAAGTTTAGTTCTTCTAGTAGCGATGATAGGGGCGATAGTATTAACGCTAAGTCATAGTGCAGGAGTAAAACGACAAGATTTATTTAGCAAATGAGCATAGTAGTAGCATATTTAATCGCCGCAATAACAATCCAATTAGTGCATAATGTGATATTAGATGGAGCACATAGTCGAGAATTATCATCAATAGTATTATTAATGATATTAGGAATGACAGATAGTGCAATAGTATCAATCATAGTGATAAGTGGATTAGTAGTATTAATAATATCATCAATAGATGAAGAAACAACATCATTATTTTTATTAGGAATAACAGGATTAATAATAATAACAGGTACAAATTCATTAATAATAATATATTTAGGCCTAGAATTAATAGGATTAACATTCTATATATTAGCAGCTCGAGAACGAAAAGGAGTGAAAAGTACAGAAGCCGGAATAAAATACTTTATATTAGGAGCATTAAGTTCAGGAATATTATTATTAGGTATGTCATTAGCATATGCAACGACAGGGACAACAAGTTTAGAGTTAGTAACAGGAGCAAGTGCAACAATGATCAAAATCGGATTATTATTTAAAGTGGGAGCAACACCATTCCATATGTGAGTACCAGATGTATATGAAGGATCACCAATAATAGTGACAATATTCTTAGCAGTAGTGCCAAAAATCGCCTATATGACAGTATTAATGCGATTAGTGACAGAGCAACCAGATACATTAATAATCTTAAGTGGAGTATTAAGTATAATAGTAGGAAGTATCGGAGCCTTAAATCAAACAAAATTGAAAAGAATGTTAGCATATAGTGCAATAGGTCATATGGGATTTATGCTATTAGGAATAGGAGTAGGAACATATGCAAGTTATCAAGCAACAATAGTATATATGATATTATATATAATAATGACAATAAATACATTTACAATGATAATGGAATTAAATCTGCAAAAAATCGTAGAAGTTCGAGGATTATCACGAAGAAATGGAATGATAGGATTTACAATGGGATTAGGAATGATGTCAATAGCGGGAATTCCGCCATTAGCAGGATTCTATAATAAATATTTAGTAATAAAGAGTGTAGTAGAGAGTTCATTAATAGCAGTATCAGTAATAGCAGTAGTAATGTCAGTAATATCAAGTTATTATTATGTAAGATTAATAAGATGAATGTATTTTGAAGACCAACCCGAAGTAGCAGTAGTATTACCAAAGATCAGTGCCCGAGCATCATTAGTATTAGGAGCAACAACATTTGGAATATTAACAATAATGCTATATCCATCAATAATAATGGGTATAACATCTCCAGTGGTATTTTTAATCTAAGATAAATCTAAGATAAAATTAAGATAAAATTAAGATAAAATTAAGATAAATCTAAGATAAATCTAAGAAGCAGATAGATAAATCTAAGAAGCCGATAGAGAACGGAGAGAGAGAAAATAAACGACAAAACTTAAAAGATAAAACCTAAAAGATAAAACCTAAAAGATAAATCCTCTCCCAATCCCTCATCCTCATCCTCATTCAAGTCCTCTCCCAATCCCTCAACGTTTCTCGAACAAAATATGGATAAAAATCCGCAAAGCATAAACCTTTAAAAGATGAGAATTAAGGGAAAAATGAAGAGAAAAATTAAGTGACATTTGAAGGGAAATTTTAAGAGAAGTTTAAAAAGGGAAGATTTAAGGGATAATTTAAGAGATAATTTAAGAGAAGTATTAAAAGATAATTTAAGAGATAATTTAAGAGAAGTATTAAAAGGAAAATTTAAGGGGAAATTTGAGGGAAAATTTAATAGATAATTAAAAAGGCAAAATGAAGGGATAAAAATCCGCAAAGAAGATATATTTGAAAAGATGGGAATTAAGGGAAAAATTAAGAGAAGTTTAAAAGGAAGAAAGAATCGATAAAGATAAGGGAAAAAATCCGCAAAGAAGAAGTCTTTAAAAAGATGAGAATTAAGGGCCAATTTAAGGGATAATTTAAGAGATAATTAAAAAGGAAAAATGAAGGGATAATTTAAGGGG
>JAFEBT010000064.1 GCA_018242545.1 Pseudomonadota bacterium | reverse complement strand
AATCTTTCAAAAATATCAAGATGTTTTTCTATCTATCTTTTAGTGAACGCTCTCAAATTAAGATTTAATCACAAGCGTCTTTGCGATGTAGTCATGCAGACCTTGTTTGCGTGGGGTAAATGCAATCATAAGGAATCCGATCCCGGCAATCATCCAGGAAAGGTACGTTGCTAAAAATCGTCCAGAAGCACGCCAAAAAGAAATTTTTTCACCCGCATATGTTACAATTCGCATCGATAAAACCATCATGCCAGGTGTTGCTTGATATTTTGAGGATTGAAAAAAAGCATAATAGAGCCACAAAAAAACAAACTCAACAGAGAGCGTTATTTGCAAAAAATTTCCTGTATCCCGGACGCCATCCACAAAAGTATTATTATTTATATTACTATTGATTCCCAAGAGAGGGAGATTACTTGTATCAATTGTATCCATAAGGGAAATACCACAAAAAGAAAGAACAATTCCTGTCATGATATGTAAAATAACATTATCAATGATACCTGCTCCAACACGTCGCCAAAATCCTGCATAATTCATTTTCTGTCTCCACTGTTAATTTAAAAAAATTTTCTCTCTAAAAGCAAATCACTTATAGACAAGTGATGTGATATTCTTATTCAATTTTAACTTCATAACAGAGATCTTATTACTTTAATGATATATGAATTATTTTTGAAAAGATACAGTAATTTCAAAAGTTCTTTTCTTTACTTTTTAAAATTTGCATAAAATAAATAGAATAGGTTAACAAGGTTAATAAAAAAACATCTTTTCCAGGAGTAAAGTTATGTTAAAAAACAATTATCTTGTATTTATGTCCCTTTTTTAGGCGCAATAGTTCTTTCTTTTCCCACGAAATATAGCATTGCAATGGATCAAAACTCCACATCCCCGCAAACGCCTAAAACAACATATAATTGTTCAAACTGCAAATCCTATGAAAACCCGGAAGATTGCTTCATATGGTGTGGACCAGACAATCCAGAAGGTCACCCATGAAAAGAAAGTTTATAAGCGTTTTCTAACAGAACATGCTGTAAATTCAATGTATGTATTAAAGAATGTGCGTTTAGATTGAATTAGCGTCAAAGAATTTTTATAAATTTCTTTTGACTTGTCTTAAAAGTTTCCGTCTCTAAAATTATCCAAACTTAGATTTAATTTGTTCAAGCTAAGGATTAAGAAAAATACCAAACTTTCTTTTATTTTAAGATAGAAAGTTTGAATTCTACCCCTTTTCAAGATCCTCTTTTACTTTATCTGTGTGCAAAAGACGTTCGATCTCTTCCATATGAAGAAAACGTGTATCTTCTTTAAAGTGAAGATGGGGAAGACGTTTAAAGGTTATTTTTTTCGAAAGCAGATGCCTTAAAAAAGGAGCTTCTTCTTTTAATCCTTTCAGAATTAAAGGCATCGTTGTTTCATCGGATTTTAAAGATGTTATAAAGACATCTGCATGTCCTAAATCAGGACTGACACTTACTTCAGTAATTGTAATGATATAATTTGAAAGAATAGGATTTTTAACCTCTCCTCGTTCCAAAATTTCTGAAAGAATACGTCTTAGTTCTTCTCCGACCCTCAAGAGACGCAGAGAACCTTTTCCTTTCTGTTGCCGATAGATCCCTGGTAAGGATGTTGGATCATGTGTGGATCTTCTCTCTCTCATATAGATGTCTTTCTAGAGTGTTCGAGCAATTTCTTCAATTTCAAAACATTCAATACGGTCACCTTTTCGAATATCTTGATAATTCTCAAAGGCCATTCCACATTCAAATCCTTCCCGAACTTCTTTCACCTCTTCTTTAAAGCGCCGCAATGTCTTAAGAACACCCTCATGAATAACAATATCATCCCGTAAAAGTCTTACTTTAGCGCCGCGTTTTACAATCCCTTCTGTTACAATACAGCCAGCAACTGGGCCTGTTTTTGAAACATTGAAGATCTCACGAATTTCAGCATACCCTAAGAAATTCTCACGAAGATCAGGCGATAAGAGACCTCCCAACGCTTTTTTTACATCATCAAGAACATTATAAATAATTGAATAATATCGAATTTCAATTTTTTCTTTATGTGCAAGATCACGTGCTTGCGGGTTTGCTCGGACATTAAAACCAATTACAAAGGCTCCCGATGCTTTTGCAAGAATGATATCTGATTCATGGATTCCTCCAACGCCTGAATGAACAAGTTTAACAGATACTTCTCGTGTTGAAAGCTTCTCGAGACTTGCCTTAATTGCTTCAAGAGAGCCTTGAACATCTGCTTTCAAAAGAATCGGCAGTTCTCTTGCAAGGCCCTCTTTCATCTGAGAAAAGAATTCATCCATAGAGGTTTGAGTTTTAAGTAAATTTAGATTCTCAGCAGCCTTATCTCGATGTAGACGGAATTCTGCAATTTCCCGTGCTTTTTCTTCATTTTCCACAACAAAAAACTTGTCTCCAGCTAAAGGAACACTATTAAACCCCACCACTTCTATCGGTGTTGAAGGAAGAGCTTGGGTAACTTTTTGCCCATGATCATTTATAAGCGTTCTAACGCGGCCCCAATGCGATCCTGAAACAAAAACATCTCCCATTTTCAATGTTCCACGATTAATAAGAATCGTCGCAACAGGTCCTTGGCCTTTTTCAAGTTTTGCTTCAATTACGACGCCTTCTGCTTGACGATTTGGATTTGCTTTCAACTCTAAAAGTTCTGCTTGCAATAAAATTGCTTCTTCGAGTTTATCAAGATTTATTTTATTTTTCGCAGAAACATCTACGGAAAGGACATCGCCTCCAAATTCTTCTAACACGACACCATGTTGCAAAAGCTCTTCACGCACACGCGTGGGATTGGCCTCAGGTTTATCAATTTTATTAACAGCAATCAGCAAAGGGACACCCGCTGCTTTTACATGATTCAAGGCCTCTATTGTTTGATCTTTAATTCCGTCATCGGCTGCCACAACCAATACAACGATATCTGTAACATGAGCTCCACGCGCGCGCATTTCAGTAAAAGCTGCATGCCCGGGTGTATCAATAAAAGTAATTTTTTTATGAGATTGCAATGTAACTTGGTACGCCCCAATATGCTGCGTAATACCACCAGCTTCTCTTGAGACCACATCCGTTAACCGTAATGCATCTAAAAGAGATGTTTTTCCATGGTCCACATGTCCCATAATCGTGACAACCGGCGGACGTGCAACAAGCTCATGCTGCGCATCTTCTTGAGCTCCAAGACCTGTTTCAATATCTGCATCCGAAACACGCTTTAGCGTATGTCCAAATTCCGCAACAACGAGTTCTGCTGTATCCGCATCAATCACCTGATTAATAGAAACCATCATTCCCATTTTCATCAATGATTTCACAACTTCTGCTCCTCGAACTGCCATACGATTTGCAAGTTCTTGAACAGTAATGACCTCGGGAATAATCACATCTCTAATAACTTTTTGATGTTCCTTTTTCTCAGAAGGATTTTTTTGCACACGTGCAAAAGGACGCATCCGTCTTGGAAGGGCCACCTTTCGACGTGTTGAAGTTTCTTCCTCTCCACTGTCTTCATCTTCATTTTCAATAGAGAATAAATCAAAACGAGAAGATCGATGACTTCCCTCACGGCGCGGGGTCATGTTTAAGACTTTTTTCTTGCCTTTTTTATTTCCTTCATCCCCTTCTTCTTCAGAAATATCTAAACGCTTTGCATGAACTTTCTTTTTTAAATCAACTTCTTTTTCAAGCACATTTGCTTTTGAGGTGTTTTCAGAAGTCTCTTGAGGTTGGATGAAACCCGCTGCCCTATCTCGAAAAGAGAGGTGCTTTGAAACAGGTACATTCTCTTTTTCTTCAGAAGGTTGAGAAGAAATCGGCTCCTTTTCATCCTCCAAAGATTCCGGAGAAAGTGTTTCTGCCTTTACTTCTAGGGCGTGCTCGGGGAGAGCAAGACCCGTCTCTTTCTCATTCTTCTCAGGCTCTTTAACTGTTTCTGAACGAAAAGAACCTTTTAAAGCCTGAAACCGAGCTTCTATTTCACCGACAGTTAAAGTTTTACTTGAGGTTTCTTTGCTTTCTTTATCAATAGGTTTTTGATTTAAAGAAAGTCCTTCCCCTTTTAGATTTTCTTTTTCTAAAGAAACATCAGGGGTATCCTTTTGTAAAAGACGTTTCTTTTTAACCTCTACAGTCACAGTTTTTGAACGTCCTTGCTGAAAGCTTTGACGAACCTGTTGAGGCATTTTTTTACTGCCCACAACACCCGAAAGTGTAAGTGTTTTTCCTGACTCAGAACTTTTGTCGTGTGTATCAGTCATGGTTATACTAATAATCCTTTTCTATAAGATTTATAATCTTATTTATCTAAGCTTCAGAAAGAGGGGAGCTCTTCTCTTCTGCTTCAAACCAATGGGCACGTGCTGTTAAAATAAGCTTTTGTGCATCAGCCTCAGAAAACCCTGAAAATCCTTCTGGAATCCTTTCTAAAAGCTCGTCTGTTGCCAAATCTGCTAAATCATCACGCGTTTTAATCCCAGTTCGTGCCAGAGCAACTAAAATTTCATCTGGAATTTGAAGCGCTATTAAATCTTCAGAAATTTTAAGATTTTTAATCTCTTTCTTCAACTCTTTTTCAGTTTTTTCAAGTGCAGATTTTGCACGTTTTTGCAATTCTTGTGCAATCGTTTCATCAAATCCTTCGATTTGGGTTATTTCTTCTGTGGGAACGAAAGCGACTTCTTCTAGGGTGCGAAAGCCTTCCGCAACAAGAAGATGTGCAATAACTTCATCAACATCAAGAGCTGTTTTAAACAGTGCAGAACGAACACGCATTTCTTCATTGCGACGCTCCGATTCAAGAGATTCTGTTGTAATATTAATTGTCCATCCTGTCAGCATTGATGCAAGGCGTACGTTTTGTCCCCGACGTCCAATCGCAATACTTAATTGTTCATCCGGAACAACCACATCAATTGAATGTGCTTCTTCATCTAAAACAACTTTTGTAACTTCTGAAGGTGTTAAAGCATTGACAATAAAAGTTGACGGGTCAGAAGACCATGGAATAATATCTACTTTTTCTCCTTGGAGTTCATTCACTACCGCTTGAACACGGCTTCCTCTTACGCCAACACAAGATCCTACAGGATCAATACCAGGATCTGGTGTAAAGACAGAAATTTTAGCTCGGCTTCCGGGATCTCGCGCAACGGAACGAATCTCAATAATGCCATCATAAATCTCTGGAACTTCTTGCATAAACAATTTTGCCATAAATTGAGGATGTGTCCGCGATAAAAAGATTTGAGGACCTCTCACTTCTGGTTTTACGTCTAAAACATACGCTCGAATCCGATCTCCAGGTCGAAACATTTCTCTTGGAATACTTTCTTCACGTTTCAAAACAGCTTCTGCCCTGCCCCCTAAGTCAACAGTTACAACCCCAAATTCAACGCGTTTTACAAGACCACTCACAATATCACCAATACGATTTTTAAATTCTTCATATTGACGTTCACGTTCTGCATCTCGGATACGCTGTGTAATGATTTGTTTACCAGATTGAGCAGCCACCCGTCCGAGCTCAATAGGAGGTAAAAGCTCTTGGTAAAAATCGCCCAGTTTAAGTTCAGGATTAATTTCTTGTGCTTCTTTTAAGAGAATTTGCGTCAATTCATTTGCCATCTCTGACACAACTTCTCGGTATCGATAAATTGAGATTTCACCCGTCTTAGGATTAATATGAGCTCTAATATCTAACTCAGCACCATATTTTGAACGTGCAGCTTTTTGAATAGCCATTTCCATAGCCTCAATGACCTCGCCACGTTCAATTCCCTTTTCCCGAGCAGCCACTTCTGCAACTTGAAGGAGTTCGGGACGAACCCCAGATGTTGAAACTGTATCGCGCATGATTTACTCTACCTTAATCCCTTTTTTTAACTTAAAATAATGGCTTTAAATTGGCCTTCCGAATATTCGACAAAGAAATGTTAAGAACCGATTTTTTGGCATCCGGTTCTTGATTAACCTCTAGCATCAAAATATCCTCAAGGACACCTAAATTTTTTCCTTCAATCTTTTTACGTCCTCCTTCTTCTTGAAAAAGAGTCACTTGAATCAAAGATCCAGAAAACCTTTCAAAATCTTCAGGTTTTATAAGCGGACGATCTGCACCCGGAGAACTCACTTCAATATTGTAGTCCCCTCCAATAGGATCGTTTTCTTCAAGAAGGCTTAAAATCTTTTTTGTTACACGTGTACAATCTGAAACCGAAACAGAAACATCATCATTTCGTTCGATCATAATTTGCAAAAGAGGCGAGCTGCCTCCTTTTAAAATCATCCGCACACAAGAATACCCCATTTCAAAAAGAAGAGGTTCCAGCTGCTTCCGAAAAGATTCTAATCCTTTCTTTTCCGTCATTTCACCCTTCAGAAAAAAAGAGGGCGGATCCAAGACCCACCCGCACCGCACCTTATTAAGATTGATTCCTAAAAAGCACCTTACACGCTTAAAAAAAAATCTGCAATTCTTTTTTTACATCCTCTTTTTATGAGAATTCTTATTGAAAATCCTTTTTTTAAAAACTTTTAAAAAGAGAGCGTTTCTTTCTTTTTTTAATTCCAGTTATGAGAAAGAGCAATTTTAATGCCTTGTTCTCTCATTCTTTCATAAAAATTGCTTTCAACAGGCTCATACAATGTTCCGAAACGATTATGCAGCGCTTCCATCGTATAGGCTCCCACAGCATTCCAAGCAGAAAAGGAATAATCTTGAAGGCCCTCTCCTTTTTGTGGTTTTACATTTTCCAAGCTGTGTCCCCGCCCTTCAAAAGTAATCAATTGCACACTTTTTCCGGCTTGGGAAAGAACTTTCGCGAGATCATGGCTTTGACTTGGAATGCAGTTGTTATCCTCAAGACCAGCCAAAAGAAGAATCGGGGCGCGTACCTTGGAAAGATGGGGATAAACAGATTTGCTTCTTAAAAGCTCTTTTTGTTCTGGGATACGCGGATCACCTCCCAATTGTATAATCGTATCTTCTGGATCGTGACAAGATTTTACCTGCTTTCCAGAAACATTATGGCCAATTGCTTCAAAAACTGTATTTGCATAGTGATATGTTCCATTACAAGCAACGGCAAATTTAATGCTATCTGGAAACCGCGCCGCCATATTAACGGCCATAGTTGCTCCAAAACTAATCCCTCCCACAGCAATCCGATCTGGATCAATACCTTTGTTCGCAATCATCCATTCAATCGCTTGCATGATAAATCCTGGAGTTTGATCCCATTTTCCATCGCTCATTTTTTCATAAGCCCAACCAGATCCCGTTGAGCCAGGATAATTAATTTTTAAAACACAGAAACCTGAACTTGCAACAAGTTGCGAAAGTGCATCAAGGTCATGGAGCTTATCTTTAGCGTGAGGACCTCCATGAATATGAACAAATAAGGGAGGTTTTTTACCAAAGGTCACATTTGGGTTTGGGGATGTTATAAAGGCAGGCATTTTTAAACCTTCTTTCGTGGGAATTATCACGCTTTGAACATCTCTAAATCTTTCAAGAGGAAATTTTAAGGAGGTTTTCGGCCTAAAAATGCTTGGAGTTACCTTTCCAAGCGTCTCAGAAAAAGCCATGATGAAATACTCTATAGGTCGATGGGCTTGTCGCCTTGAGAGAATTAAACCTTGCTTCTTAGGATTTTCAAAAATAGATTCGATCTCCACAAATGAAAATTCTCCAGAATATTCTCTTTGGACTGAATCGAGGATTTGACTTAAATGCGTGAAAGCTTTTGATTTCGTATTGCATTTCAATGTTTTTTGTCCACCATTACGAACCTCATACAGAATGACATTCTCTCCATCTATATGCGTATGAACTAAGAAATTCTTAATATCTCCTATTTCATCAGGAAAAAGAGGTTTTTCAGAGGAAAAAGGACCTTTCTGTGTACGTTCAATGGCCGTCCATCGATCAATATCTTTTTCGCGCGCTGTAAAATAAATATTCCCATTAGTGGTACTAACACCCATTACTCGTCTTTGGTCATACATGTCCTTTCCAAAGGAAAAAAGAGGTATAACCGTCCACTTTGAACCTTCTGTTACCCGTGAAATGACTTGTTCTCCATGAGGTCGGATCAATATTGAAAAAAAAGGGTGATCTTCTCGGTCAAAAAATAGATCCCCAGGATGTTTTGAAAATTCTCCCACAACCGAATGTGTGTTGTCTCTTAAATTATAAACTTGCCATTTTATTTGAAAAGGATCACCCTTCTTTTGAAAAGCAACAAAAAGCGTATCAGGTCTTGTTTTATAACCATATAAACTGTCCACAAAAGGAAATTCTTTATCTGTTATATATTTTACTGCCCCTGTTGTCGTATCAAGAATGCACACTTTACTTTCCTGATAAGACTTCCTTTTTGAAAAACTTTTTGCGACTTCTATAATTAAGTTCGTTTTATCAAAATGGGTTAAATCTAAAAACTTATAGTTTTCATCGAGTGGAATTGGAAAAACGCGTAAAGTTTGCTCTGGGGTTTTAGTGGAACGGAGCTCAATACACTTTGTCGTGCCATTACACCAATAGAAATTCTCGCTATCAGATGAAAGAAGCATCACATCGTCTTTTTCAATGCGCCCTTGTTTCGTCACAGAACGATCATCCAGTTCAGACCTTAAAATAACGCCCTTCGTTTTGAGGAAGGTTCGAAATATTTCTAAATTATAATCATGTTCTAATTTTCTTAAATAAGGCCCTATCAAAAGACGATATTCCAGTGTTAAATTGGGCTTAAAAAAATGACCCAGCAAAGTACGCCGTAAATTTATTGAGAAGTCCCTTGCTATAGAAAGACGCACAAAAGGCTCTTCTTCTTTTGACCCTTTGTAATGGACAAGAGCTTTGGAGCCAAGGTCTTGAGAATTTTCTTCCATCGCGAAAAGAGAAAAACAACTCAAAAAGCTTGCTAAGAATAAAACATATCTTTTTTTAAAAATTCGTGACATCTTTATTTCTCCATTCCAAAGGTTTCTATAACAATTTGTAAATTTTATTTAAAATTTCAATTTCTTTAATACACTTTTAAATATGCTTTTTATAATATTCCTTATAAAAGAAGAAGCCATCAATTTTCAATAAAAAATTTTCTAATACCCCCATATGACTTTAATTTTGTAACATCATATTCTTAAAAAATTTAGAGTTTAAAAAAGAATATTAAAATATGCGTTCCAATGACATTAAGAATGTTCTTGAAAAGAAAATTCATCTACCACATTATGGAATAAAAGGCTTTTTGCTTCATTTTAAAAAAGAATCTAGAAATGAATAATCATCGGCATAAGCAAACAAGTTTAATCTTTCTTTTTGTTGTTTTAATGGGCGTTATCCTTAATGCAAAACCAGCATTAACCCTAAAAATAAAAGCGTTTGAATCCGCTCATATTATTTTCCAGCCTTTTACTGCACAAAAAGACGACTATAAAAAAATTAAAGAAATTTTAACGAATAAAGAAGTTATGAAATATTCCTATGGCGTTCGACGAGAAGAATGGATTAAAATGTTAATTAAGAACCAACTTGCCGCCGGAGAGGTTACACCTTTAGGAGCTTGGATTTTATACTTAAAAGACGATCACTCTTTTATGGGAATATGCGGTTTTGCGTCAGGAAATAAGGATACAAATTTTAAGGCAAGTCCTGGAAATCCTGAAGGAAAAGGAGATCCTTATCCAGAAGGAGGAGGCCTTAGGGATGATGGACGAACTGAATTAGGAACAAGCAGCATCCTCTTGTTTCCAACTTTTACATCCTATGAATCCGAAATCACATCAGCCTTAATACAATACGCTTTTGATGAAGTTCCAGAGCTCATCGGAATAGATTTTGGTGTAGAAGGTAAAAATCAACCTGCACGGAAAGATATGGAACAAAAAAAGCTTCCTTTAGTTGTTCCTCCCTATGAGGTCAATCGCGGACCAGGATATCCTCAGATCAAGATGTATGTATATCGATGTGATCGAAATGCCTATTTCCAACATTTTCCAATTGTTATTAAAAATTAGAATCTTAGGGCGTGTCATCAATTAAATTGACAAAGAAGGAGAGAGAAGAGATATTGAGG